>CAZQJQ010000052.1:0-2747 GCA_964593045.1 uncultured Clostridiaceae bacterium | reverse complement strand
AGTATTAAGTGTTGGTATGAGGATAATTAAGATACTAACTACTAATAGTTGGATTGATTATAGTACAGCTAATAAAAATACTTTTTTAAATCAATCTGTTGAAGATAATGACAGAGAAGTATATTGGATATTAAATGATATAATAGTAGAGTATATAAGTTCGTATTCAACTGAGGAAGAAATAGATGAAGTTACTACTACAAAATCAGAATATACATTTGAAGAAAGTTTTAATTGTTTAGATGAATATTACCAGAAATATTTAGGTGAAACTAAATATTATGAAACTGCTAAGAAAATGTTTAATAAATTTATATATCTGGGAGAATATGAAATAAAGCAACTTAAATTAAGTAATCCTATAAAAAATATGTACAAGATAAAAAACAAGGAAGATATATATTTTTGTGAATTAAATACAGTTGACAGTTCTGATTCATCATATATTTTAATTTCTCTTGATAGGAATTTAAAAACATATAGTATTTTATATATAGAATAGGAGATATATACATGGAAAGTAATAAGAAAATGATATATATATATATATCAATGATAGTTATTTTTGTAATATTAATGGTGTTTTTGATTATATTCATTTGGATGCCTAAAAAAACTAATTCTAATATGCATAGTTATGCAGATAATGTAACTGATTTTAAAGAGAGAACAGTTAAACTATATTCTGATGAAATAGTTAAATTATTTTATCCAAGAAATATAGAAAAGCTATATAATAAATTAGATGATGATTTTAAAGAAAAATATAATATAACTAAGGATAATCTAGCTGATTATCTAAAATCAGAGGATATGTATAATACAAATGTTGTTCTTGATGAGTATTATGTAGGTAGTACAGATGAAACATATATATATATATTGAAGATGAGCTTTTATGGTTTACAAAAAACAGTAACTGTGTATGAGACAAAACCACATGAATATACAATTTCGTTAGATCAAGATGATGAAATAGAATCTAAAAATTTAGCTACTAGTTTATCTAAAAGTGTTGACAATATTGATTTTGAATTTAATATAACATCAAGAACTGAAAAAAGCATTAAATATTCTATTAAAATAACAAATAATAATGATTTTGATGTTGAATTTAATATTACTAATTCATCTAACATATTACTTATTATGTCAGATGGTGGACAAGTGAAACCTACTAATTCGTTTATAACATCGGATTCTAGTGTATTAAAGAAAGATTCAAGTTTTACAAATGAATTTAATTTTAATGTAACAGTAGAAAACCAAGGACTGATAGCAGGAATGCTATTTGAAAATGTGAAGTATAATGGGGAAACTCGAAATATACAGGTGTTATTTTAAAGGCAGGTGACAATATTGAATGAAAATGAAGAAATAAATGAACAAGCAAACGAGCAAGCAAATCCAAATATAGGCAGTGAACCTCCTAAAAGAAAAGGCAAACTTAAACAAGCAAAAGATAATGCAAAGCAAAAAGCAAAAGATGCAATAAAAAAAGCTGTTAAAAGAGCATTGAGAGCAATATGGACTGTAATGCCTATTTATGTAAAAATCTTTTTAATTGTTGCTCTCTGCATATTAATATTTATAATTATTACTGTTGTTATGCAAAAACAACCTGCTGAGGCAGCTGAAACTAATATAAGCAGAAATGCAAGTAAAGTTAAGGTAACTGTTGATAACACATCTACTACTAGCGATACATCATCTTCAACAACTACTGAGACAAAAGCACAAAGAGATGAGAATGATAAAAAAACATCTACTGAAGATGTAGAAAGATTACAAAGTATTGGTAGTTTATTATCTATTACATTATCAGATATAAATGCAATGTATGATGACTATATTGCGACTAATAAAGGAGAAGTTAAAGAATTGATGCAAGTGCAAAAAGGTTCGAATGATGTATCTTCTAATAAAAACTCAAGAATTGTATCAATTGATGATAAACAGGAAATATATAAACACATATTACTAACTGAAAAGTATAATTTTAATAACATTAAATGGAAAGAATATGGGCATGATTATCCAGATGGTAAAGATATAACCAATTTAACTGAAAATAAAGAGAAGGGATTAAAATATCCTAATGATAGTGAAGTTGGTTTATCAAAGTTTGTTGATATGACTCTTCCATATTTACAAACGTGGCGAATACCTATTACTTTAGGTATGGCATCATTAAATAATGATACTTCAACTGGTGATTCAAAAGATGTTAATTTTATATATAATATTATAAAAGAAGCACAAAGTGATATTCAAATAGATAAATATAATATTCAAAAATATACTTTAGTAACGTGGTATAGAGATTATATGAAAAAAACATATCATTCTGAATTTAGTATTGGTGTTGAATATATAGAGCAGTTAGACGATCATGGTAATATTATAAATAGAATGGGAAAAGTATATAAAATACCGGAAAATGAGATTGAGCAAGTAATGGATAGTGCAGTACAAAAAAATACAAGAATTAATGAAGAGGGACAGATCGATCCTATGCTAGAAATAAAAGGATATGAAACAGTTACTTCTACAAGTCAGTATTATTTAAAAAGTGCTAAAACCTTTGATAGTGTTATAGAAAATGAATATACATATACAACATATAATGATGATGACGCATCTTCAAGAAAAAATGCAGACAGTGAAAGTGCAGATCAAAAAGATTATTATGATACAGAAGATGAAGGAAATAAAATTGAAAGTTTTTATACAACAAAAACGTATTA
>CAZQJQ010000051.1:0-3028 GCA_964593045.1 uncultured Clostridiaceae bacterium | reverse complement strand
TTACTATTGTATATAATTACTTTCTCATATATAGTATATAGAATTATTGTAAAAAAAGAGAGTATAAAAAATATAGCTATACTTTTTATTTGTATATGTAGCTATATAATTTTTAGTGTAGTACCAGTATTTGTTATGCCAACGGGAACACAATATTTTATGGCAAGAAATGTACCATATATTGCAGGATTTATACCATATATATTATTACTCTTTTTTATGTTCATAGACAATAAAATAATAGATAATAAATACGTGAGAGTAGTCGTAGGTATCTATATAATATTTACTTCCATTTTTGTTATAAACATAACAGGTGAATGTTTAAAAAATAATAAAATAGATATAACAAATGGTGAGGTTATAGTCTCTTTAATAAATAATTATGAAACTGTTACTAATAACAAAATAGATTCAATTGTATTATTTAAAGAAGATAGTGTACAAACTACAAATACTGGTATAAAAGAATATGGGGATAATACTGTAAAAGCATTTTTACATGATTATTCTGTAAAAGAAATAATGGCATTTGTAACAAATGGTAGAGTATTTAATGTAACATATGCAGATGAGCAAAAAAGAGATGAATTTTATGGGAAAACAGATTATACTAATTTTAATACAGATCAAATAAAATTTGAAAATAATACAATGTATATGTTAGTATATTAGTGAGGTGATAAAATGAAGAAAATAACTTTTTTAATGCTACATTTAAATTATGGTGGAATAGAAAAACAAGTTGTAAGTCTTGCTAATGCTTTATGTGATGATTATGATATAACAATCATATCCCTTTATGATATACTTGGTTCTTCATTTTATACTTTAAATTCAAAAATAAAAGTAAAATATATACTTCCATATGGTCCAAATAAAAAAGAAATAATATATTGTTTAAAAAAAATCAGATTACTGAAGTTAATAAAAGAAGTTATAAAAGCATTAAAAATAATTTATTCGAAATATTTTGTTATAGGGAAAATAGCAAATACAATTGATACTGACGTAATTATTTCTTCAAGAATAGAATTTTCAAGACAAATAAAAAGAGATGATGTTATTACTATAGCTCAAGAGCATTCATATATTAATACAAAATCATATGAAATGAAAGTTAAAAAATCATTTAAACATATAAAATACTTGGTTGTAATGACAGATATGGCTAAAAAAACATATGATAATTGGTTAAACAAAAAAAATACTCCAAAAGTTGTGGTAATTCCTAATATAGCAGATAAACCTTGTGGTATAGCTGATCTTAAAAGTAAGCAGATTATATCAGTAGGAAGATTAGAATCTGTAAAAGACTTTGATACAGCTATAGACATATTTAAAGATATTAGTTTAAAATATGATGATTGGATATTTAAAATATGTGGAGAAGGAAGTAAAAGAAAAGAACTGGAGAAAAAAATAGAAGAATTATCACTTAATGACAAAATAATATTAACAGGAAGACTTAGTATAGATGATGTAAATAAAGAATTACTTAACTCTTCAATATTTATGCTCACATCAAAATCAGAAAGCTTTTCTCTTGCACTCTGTTCTGCTATGGCTCATGGCCTTCCATGTGTTAGTTTTGATATAGATGTTGGACCAAGAGAAATCATAACAAATAATGAAGATGGTTTTTTGATTTCAAATAGAGACTTAAATAAAATGATAGAAATAATATCAAATTTAATAGAGGATGAGATATTAAGAAAAAAAATAGGAGAGAGTGCAAAACATAGTGTATCAAGGTTTTATTCAGAAAATATAGTAAATATTTGGATTAAATTAATAGAAAGTGACTTGAATAATAACTAAAACTATGATAGTATATATATCAAATATATTTGGGAGGTAGATTATATGTCAATATTAGTAACAGGTGGAGCAGGCTATATAGGTAGTCATACATGTGTAGAATTACTAAATAAAAATGAAGATATAATAATAGTAGATAATTTTTCTAATAGTAAAGAAGAGGCTTTAAACAGAATAAAAAAAATAACAGGAAAAGAATTTAAATTTTACAAAGTAGACATAAGAGATAAAGAGGCATTAAAAAAAGTATTTGAAGAAAATACTATTGATTCAGTAATACATTTTGCTGGTCTTAAAGCAGTTGGTGAATCTGTATTAAAACCAATTGAATATTATATAAATAATATATCTGGTTCATTAGTGTTATTTGATGTAATGAAAGAAAATAACGTTAAAAAAATAGTATTTAGTTCATCAGCTACTGTATATGGAAATCCAAGTAAAGTTCCAATAACAGAAGATATGCCACTTTCTACTACAAATCCATATGGGACAACTAAGTTGTTCATTGAACAAATATTAAAAGATATATATGTATCAGATAATACATGGTCAATATGTTTACTTAGATATTTTAATCCAATAGGAGCACATGATTCTGGACTTATAGGAGAAGATCCTCAGGGAATACCTAATAACCTTATGCCATATATATCTAAAGTAGCAATAGGAGAACTTAAAAAATTAAATGTTTTTGGAAATGATTATAACACACATGATGGAACAGGTGTAAGAGATTATATACATGTTGTTGACTTAGCACTTGGACATTTAAAAGCATTAGATAAAATTGATGAAAGTTCAGGTATATATGTATATAACTTAGGAACAGGTATAGGATATAGTGTACTTGATTTGGTAAAAACATTTGAAAAAGTAAATAATGTTAAAGTAAATTATGAAATAACAGCAAGAAGACCAGGAGATATTGCAGTATGCTATGCTGATCCTACTAAAGCTAAAGAAGAAATGGGATGGAAAGCAAATAAAAATATTGAAGATATGTGTAAAGATAGTTGGAAATTTCAAATAAATAATCCAAAGGGACTATAAAATGAAAAAAATAAATAAAGTAGTAAATAAAGAAAAATATATATTTATAATACTATTAATAGCAATTTCTGTTTTTACATCATATCCATATATGAATAGACTAAATATTTGGGGACATGATTTATCTTTCCATATAAATAGAATTGATGGTATA
>CAZQJQ010000050.1:0-3036 GCA_964593045.1 uncultured Clostridiaceae bacterium | reverse complement strand
AGTTTTTTTTATTTGCATTCCTTAAAAAATAAATCATATTAACACTCCTTTCTTTTAAAATCTAAATAAAACATAGTATTTGTCATATATTAAATTGGTATAGCAACTTTATAATAATTAATTCGTTCTACACCTATAGGATTTATTTCGTTCGCAACTATATTTTCTTTCACTTCTATTTCTTGCTGACAAAAAGGGCAATTCAATTCTGTAATGTTTTCAGTATGTATCCCTTCATCTACAACATGAAATCTTGGCACCCCAAAAATTCTACTACAATTATTACATTTAGATAAAACTCAAATTTTATATCTTTCTACTCGCTGTTTTATCATGTTTAGCAATATATTTTTTATACTTTTCTAGTTTTGCCATTTCATTTTTTAATTCTGTCAAATAATCATCTATCATACAATTAATATTTGAATTTTTCTTAAAAGATATATCCACCAAAGAACAAAACGCTACAGATTGATAAAAATCATGCTCTCTGTAATATTTACATAATTCTTTAATACACTTCATTTCTTTACTCCTATTTGTTTAAAACCTGTGATTTATATTAACTTTTATTTTAGTAATTAGTTATAATAACATGATTATGTATCTTTTTACTTGTAGCATTGTGGCGATAGTTAACTTGATATTCATCAACTATATAGTTACTAAATAATTTTCTGATATAATCATCACCTTTAACCACAAGCATAGCTTTAGATTTACATTCTTGTATGTATTTATATATGTAATCATAAATATTGTCAAAACTTTGTGTTTCTGTATACATAGTATCACAATCTAAATACGGAGGGTCTAAGAATAAGAATACATTACTATCATTCTTATATTTATCAAGTATTTCTTTGTAATCTTTATTATGTATTTCAGTTCCATTCAGAACTAAAGAATATTAATAATCTAATATTTTATAGTTGTCTTTTTTATAACTTCCAAATGTATTATTAAATTGTCCCTTAGAATTTACCCTCCACTTTCCACTAAAGCATGTTTTATTTAAGTAATAAAATATTTCAGCTAACTCTAAATTTGATTTATATTCTTTATTATTTAATATTTTTACAGTTTTATCAAATTCATCTTTTGAATTTATATATTTTTGTAATCCTATGATTAATTTATTATAATCATTTTTTAATACCTCATAAAAATTAATAAGATATGGATTAATATCATTAATTACTGCAACCTTAGGATTTAAGTGCCAATATAATGCCCCGCCACCTACAAATGGTTCTATATATGTATTAAATTTAGGTATATATTTTTCTAAGTATTTTATTTCTTTACGTTTGCCACCAACCCATTTTATCGGACTTTTTATAATCATTCTTCCTTTCTAACTCTGAATAAAACTGATCTTTTGTTTAATTATTTTACACTAACCCATTGAGTAGTAACTATTTCTTTTTTTTCAACTTCATAAGCATAATTATCTTGCATATAATCTTCATAACCATAATCTTTATATCCATATCGATAATAGAAAATATTTATTCTGAAAAACTTACCATCTGAAGGTCTTTTGTAAATGTGAGAATAATGCCTACCTTGTTCATCTTCTTCTCTTTCACCATCTTGTTCTATGTATTCCCATTCTTCATTATCTACTACTAGATTACACTCATCACTTACTGCTCTCATTTGTTCGTCAGTCAAATTAATTTTCATATATAATTTACCTCCTATATTTATTTTTTGATTTTAGTGATAGTTTTTTATAAAAATGTATTAGCAAGAATCCCAATCTTTAGACATCCATTTTTGCTAAAATCGTAATAGAACTAGAATTTGGTCGTGATTTAATCTTCATCCTCTTCATCATCAGGATATTGACAAAAATCTTCGCAACCTTCCATTATTCCTTCAAAAATATCATCAAATGGTTCACCTATCCTAGTTGTATCTCGTTCATATGGAGCATCATCCAGAAGCATTCTAACTACATACTCAGCAAACTCTTGTTTCATATTTGGTTTAATTTTATAACCAGGGAAATTACCATATTCATCTGCATTATTAGGACTATTTTCAAATAAGAAAACTAAATCTTTTAAACTTATTTCCATTTTTAATTTGTCTTTAGTTATATAAAATTTCATTAATTGGTCATCAAACTTTTTCATATTTACCTCTCACTTTCTTTTTCAAAATAATATTTATATTCTCTTTCTAATCCTTCTAATTTGTATTTATGAAAATGTTTCTTTGCTGATTGCCAATCTTCTTCAGATATATCTATACCTCGTTGCCTTAGTTTTCTTCTTTCATTTTCAATATATTGCATAACATTACGAGCATTATTATTACTTGCTCTATACTCGTATGGTGTTGCTGGCATATAATCTTCATACTTATTTCTACCAGTACAGATTTTGCTATCAAATAATTCACATTGATAGTTATACCATAACCATAGTTTATATGCCTCTTGATATTCCTTTGATGGTTCTATCCACTTGCATAAATATTCTCTTTCAAATTCATTCTTATTCATATTTAATTACCTTCCATATCATAATGAAATTGATGTTTGGATCAATCTATTTCTTTTACTAAACATCCAGTACCTTCTTCAATGCTTACTGGTGTAGAATAACCTAGAAATGTTTTCGCTTGCCATACAGTTTTTATTTCGTCTGGATACAAATCATATCCTTCTCTTTCTATTTTTTGAAGTATATGAACTAAATCTGTGATTATTTGAATTGCTTTATCCATTAAATTCTCCTTTCTCAAAACATCACAAAAGCATTACTTTATTTAAACTTTTTACTCTCTACTTTCCCAATATGGTCTATCTCCAAATCGCATACTATCTTCGCAATTTCTTATTTCACATCTGTCTTCCCAAGGACAATATGGTATTTCCTTATCATCTAATCTAAACCATTTACATTGTGTACAATAAACATGAGTATCTTCATCAATAAATGTAATGCGATCTTCAACATTGCAAGCGTCAATAAATTTATCTAATCTACTTTTTATATTTATACCCTCTTTCTTAAATCAACA
>CAZQJQ010000049.1:1020-3171 GCA_964593045.1 uncultured Clostridiaceae bacterium | reverse complement strand
CTACATGATAGAAATATCAGTATTTCTGATTGAAAGTATAATACAATTTATATCATCACTTCGAAATATAACTATACCAAACACTAATATATCATTACTGATGTTTTACATTGGTATAATGGCAGTCGGTATCATAATGACATTTATTAAAAGGTTTTTCAGAATAGAAAAAAACGAATTTAACAAGGGAGTAACAAGACAGTATTTCAAATTTAGAAAAAATATATATAAGAGGTGAGAAATATGGGATTAACACTAGAACAAGAACAAATACTTGCAGAAATACAAATAAACAGTTATAATATAGACCAAAAATTTCAAGCTTTGAATGAAGAAATACTAAAAGATACAGAAGAAAAAACATTGTATCAAAACATAAGTACAATAAGCAGTACACTCAATTTATTATCAGCAGTTATATTAATTTATGTAATATTAAATTTGGTAAAAATTAGAGGAGAGAAAAGATAATGGCAATAGAATTAATTCAATTATTAGTTGGACAAGTACCAACAGATTACGAACATTTGGAATATATCGCAAGTTTAATTATCGCATTATTCACGATTAAATTTATATATGAAATGTTTATTCATGTATTTAATTTGATAAATAACAAATAGAAAGGAGATAAAAAATGGAAGTAACAGAAGGGTTAACATCATTATTAACAGATTTAGGAAGTATATTTACGGCAGTAGTAGGTTATTTTAGTACAGTATTTACAGAATTTATGTCTCACCCTATATTGATACTAACAGTAGGAGTTGGCTTTGCAGCAGTTGTCGTAAATATGGCACGAGGTTTTTTAGGAAGATAATACGACAAATAAAGAAAAGAAAGGAGAATAAAAATGACATTAGCACAGTTATTGACCGATATGGGTGCAGTATTTACTGCAGTAGTAGGTTATTTTGGAGATGTAATAGAAATGTTCGTGCAACAGCCAATACTATTATTAACATTCGGCATCTCATTTGTTGCCATTGTAGTTCACATGGCAAGGGGCTTTTTAGGAAGATAGAATATCCCTACTCCAGCGTTCACGCTGGAGTGGGTTATTAAAAGCAAATAAAATATAAAGGTATAAAAAGATGATAAAATGTATATGTGGTTTACCCGGCTCGGGAAAAAATCAGTACTCAACAAATTTAGCAATAAAAGCCATGAAAGATGGCTATAAAGTATATTCAACATATCCAATAAAAACTAAAATAAGAAGTTATAACAAATCTAATTTTCTCAAAAAAATACAAGTAAGGACCTATAAAATGACAAAAGAAAAATTCTTAAAGGGAGAATTTGAACCCGGCTCTGTTTTACTATTTGATGAGGCTTGGCTTGACTTTTTTAATATGGATTGGAAAAAAACCAATAAAGAAGAACTTAAAAAATACAATGGAAGTCGACATTTAGGTATAACACTATATTACATTACACAAGCACCACAAAGAATATCCCCTTATTTAAGAGATGTAACAGACAGTTACATTTGGCTAGAAAAGAAACTGTTATGGAACAAAGTAACGGAATACTACGAACTAGAAAATGTTGGAAAGTTAGTCGGTGAAGGAATGGGTATGCTGTCTCCTCGATTGGTAAAGCAAAGTATATATATCCGTAAAAAATATATCATGACATCATACAATGATAGTTACTTAAAAGATAGTGTTGTTTTAAATTCTGGAAATGATGAAATGTATGAAACTTTTAAAGTTGAATATCGACATATATTCAAACGAATATACCGATATTATAAAAGAAAATTAGATTATAGGAGAGAATTAACAGAAGAAATGAAATAACTAATTATCATATTAAAAGTAGGTTTTAAATCATTTGCAATGTTTTAATTGCTATCGCAATAACTCCAGCCGTAAGGCTGGGGCGATAGCAATATAATATTATTATAAAGGAGTATAAATAAATGGGGAAGTATATGAATAACAATAAATTAGGACAAGCAAATTATAACAATAATAATTATGTATTTAATGTAAAAGTTAATATTCATGGAAAAAGACATACGGAAAAATATAGTATTGATAAAGAACATTTAGAACTAGCACAAGAACTAGGATTACTTCAAGAGAAAAACGGATATGTAAAATATTTTGATTGGAAACCATTGATTAATAATAAAGAAATCGG
>CAZQJQ010000049.1:0-1010 GCA_964593045.1 uncultured Clostridiaceae bacterium | reverse complement strand
AAAAGCAGTTAATGAATATTACACAGATAAAAAATATTTTTATGTTGTTACTGATGATAATGTATTTAGTTTACCAAAGTATCTAGAAAAAGAATTGCCAAGAAAAGACATAATATTGTTTGGAAAGAGGGAGTATTAAGTTGCCTAAGTATAGTATTACCTTAGGCAACATCTGTCGCAAGTCGCAAAAATAAAAAAATAATTAAGTTCCAATGTTTAAAGCATTAAAAAAATTGTCGCAAAGTTGTCGCATTTGATGTCGCACGATGACTTCTGTCGCAAAGTCGCAAAAAAAGGAGTTATAATCATGTCAAAAGATACTCAATCTCGTAAATGGCAAATAACAATTAATAATCCAAAGGAAAAAGGTTATACACACGAAAAAATTAAAGAAGAATTGGAAAAAAGAAAATCTATTGAATATTGGTGTATGAGTGATGAAATTGGTAAAAAAACAAATAAATATCATACGCATATATATATATATGGACAAGGTGGCATAAGGTTTAGTACAGTAAAAAAAATGTTTGATGGTGGACATTTTGAACAAGCAAAAGGAACAAGTCAACAAAACAGAGATTATATAAGAAAAGAGGGAAAATGGGAAAAAGATAAAAAAGCTGATACAAATCTAAAAGAAACATTCGAAGAATTTGGCGAAATGCCAATAGAAAAGCAAGGTCAAAGAAATGACTTAAACGACTTATATGATATGATAAAAAGAGGATATTCAAATTATGATATACTAGAAGAAGAACCAACATATATGCTACAAATTGAAAAAATAGAAAAAGTAAGACAAATATTAAAAGAAGAAGAATATAAAATATTATTTAGAGAATTAGAAGTATCATATATATGGGGAAAAACAGAAAGTGGCAAAACTCGTTTTATAATGGATACTTACGGCTATGAAAATGTTTATAGAGTAACAGATTACCAGCACCCATTCGATACATATATGGGACAAGATGTTATACTGTTCGAAGAATTTAGAAGTGATTTAAAAA
>CAZQJQ010000048.1:0-3521 GCA_964593045.1 uncultured Clostridiaceae bacterium | reverse complement strand
TTTGTGCATTTCCTGTAGATATATTTCTCCAACTGTATACATCTGGTAATACTCTTACTTGTAAGTCGGTTACATTTCCTCCACCTGTGCTTGCTCCTGCATATGTTCCACTTGCCTCAACTCTATTTGAATCGCTACTACTTGCTTCATATTTTGCTACCCATATTCCTGATAATTGTTTTCCATCAAATGTAAATGCTGGATGTACTGTATATCCACTTATACTACTTCCGTCTGCTGATACATTACTTGTACCACTTAAAAATTTAATATCTATTTGACTTGCAGTTGCTGTATGTGGATTTGTTATTTTATATGCATATCTTGGTATCCATACCCAATATGCTTTATTTCCATTATTATTTGTATATATATTTGCCCATTTTTTTGTAGAATAATCATACCAACTTGTGTCTAGTTTTGCTTGTGCTACTGTTATTTCACTCTCTACATTACTTGAATTCCATTTTACTGCCTTAGTTGTTGCTTCTGGTAAACTAGTTAAGTCTGGTTTATTATATTTTAATCCACCTACTTCTACTATATCTTGTTCTCCACCCATATCTGCTACTATTGAAGCTTCTGTTGCATCATTTCCTATATATGATAATTTTCCATTTACAACTTTTAGTTTACTATCATATTTTGTTATGCTTGGTACATAATCTGAAACTTTACCATTCATAGTTCCAGTATCAAACGTTCCTGCTGTTTTAGAAAATTGATCTAAAGCATATAAATTTAACTGATCTTTTATACTTGATATGTCATTTCTAAATACCGCTTCCTTTGCCGAATCTATCGGATTATTTTTTGTTAAATTAAGTATTACTGCTCCTGCAAGTATTATTATGACTATTATCGTTATTACTAATACTATTAATGAAATACCTCTCTTCATAAAATCCCTCTCCTCACATAAATTAAAAATACTCACAAATACATTTAATTTAATCATAAATGATACAACTACTTTATAAAATTTAAAATAAATATAGTTTCAATAATTATTTTTTAAGCTTACATTAATCGAGTACCATCTTAAATTTTCCTTTATTTGCATATCTTATAATTAATTATACTATATACTAATATTTTGTCAATAAAATTAAAGAATTTTTTAAAATTCTTTATCATATTCAGTAAGAAATTTTTTTATAGCACTATTTAACAATCTTGTAAGTGATATACCAGTTTCATCTTTCACTTTATCTAATTCTTTATAAAATGATTCTCTTATGAGAAGTGATCTGTATAAAGATGAAACTCCTTTAGGTCTTTTATAAAATTTATAATCACCTTTTTCCAAAAAATCTTCTATACAGACATTTATTATTTTACTTACAGTTGCATCATAAATATTATCTGCTAAATATTGTAACTTTTCATACAAATCTTCATCAATGTGAATTGATCTAGTTATAAATTTTTCTTTCTTATATAATCTATCTATTGCCCTCATTTTTTAACCTCCCACTATGTATACTAGTATTAATATTATATCTAATTTTAACTATTTATTATACTATGTAAAAACATACAATCTTGTATAGTTACAGGTTTGATTTTTAGTAATATATGTTGTATAATAAATATACAAGGGAGGTGAAATATGCTTATTAGTGAAAATTTCAGAAATTTTTTATTAAATTCAGCAAGGTTGAGTTTTGGTAATACCATATATTTAACAACATTAACAGATGTTATATATTCTGTTTCAATGGATTCTGAGATTTTAGACGAACATAAGTTAAATGATGAAATTATAGAAGTTCTAAATAATTTTAATAATACTGATATTTACACATCATATTTACTTTTGAATGGTAATGATACTATTAATATTTATTTTGACAATAGATATAATAAAGATTTTTCTGCACAAATAATACTACCCGTTGTTATTAACGAAAAACTTTTTGGTGCATTAATTAATACACATCCTGATTTTACATTTAGGGAGGAAAATTTAAGATTTGCAAAGACAACCTTGCACTTTGTACAAGAACTTTTATCAGAAAAATAAATTTATATGGCCGTTCTAGTTTGAACGACCTTTTTTTTGAGATTTACTCAACGCATCATTATAACCTCTTTTATAGTACATACTACTTAAAATTAAATTTAGTTCATTTATATCATTATAATTTTTATCTATATTATTTTTTATATATTCTCTTGCTTCTATTTCTACATTATCCATAATGAAATTTATTAATTTATTATAATTTACTTTTATTTTATTACTTATATTTTCTATCTTCTCTGTATCTTTATTATTACCAATATCTGTAATTATATTCTCTATATTTTCAAAATACTTATTCATAATAATTCTCCTTTTATCTTACGTTTCTTTTGTCTAAAATTAATTATTAGTACTCCCTTATTAGTAAAGCACTGTACTAACAAGTTATATTTTATAATACTATAACAAGACAAATTAATCAATGTATGTATTAAAGGTTATATTTATATTTGAATTCTTCTAATTTATGTTGTTTATTTTTTATATATCTTACCTTTGTTATATCTTCATTTATGTTATCTATTACTTCTTTAATTATGAAATATATTTTGAAGTTATATATAAAATATAATTCTTCTTTAGTTATAGGAATATTAATATTATATATCTCTCCTCGAGCAATTTTTAAAATATAATCAACAAATATTCCCTTAGCTATATTACTATTTATTAGTTTATATTGTTTCTTTTCTTCAATATAATTTTCTATTCTTAACTTATCACTATTGAATACTTGAATATATTTATCCATACTATATTTATTATATAATATATTTACTTTATTAGTTATTGCTTTTTCTAGGGTATAATTTTTAGTTAATTTGGATATTTTATTTTTTCTAATATTATATATCTTTTTAGCAAATATTAATATTGCCTTATTGCAGATTTTTGAAGTTATTTCACTTGTTAATATCTCTTTTTTCATTTTATTCCTTTCTCGTTTCAAGTCTTTTATGCAAATATTTTTAATTCGTTTATGCTGTTTATTAAACAAAAAAAATAATGTATCATAATATAAAGTATTTAATACGTCAAATATTATAAAAAGGAGGCATAATTTTGGGTTATTTAACTAATATTAAAAATAAAAAACATTTTAATAAATATGTTGGCGAAAGATTCCAAAGTATTCGTGCCAAATATAATCTTACACAAGAAGATTTAGCGGAACTTTTAGATATTTCTATAAGTACTGTTTCAAGGATAGAAAGAGGTAATTATAAAATTACATTATTTCTAAGTTTAGAACTTTGTGAAAAATTAAATCTTTCGTTAGAACAATTCTTAGATTTATCTGATAAAGATAAAACAAATGATACGGATTTTCTTAATAAATTTAGAGGTTCTAATTCTGAAATATTATCAGATTTCTGCAAAGAGCTTATTAATTTTTATAAAAAGTAATTTTAAAATAGAGGATTTATCCTTTATTTTTTGGCTGTATAATAAATGTTGGGGTGAGGAATAAAAAACTCACACCCAACATATT
>CAZQJQ010000047.1:0-3614 GCA_964593045.1 uncultured Clostridiaceae bacterium | reverse complement strand
TCCAAAACTGATAATTTCATTCAGATATAATTCTGTTAACATTACACTAGAAACACAATTTGGAATTAGCCCAATTAAACCCGCTACAAAAGAAGAAAATATGCTATCTTTCATAAATATATTTGATAACAACTCTTCCCCACCATAATGCATAAGAATATTTATGAATAAGGATACAACAAAAATATATATAAATATATTAAAAGCGTGTTTTAGTCCAGATATTATTACTCCTTTATGTTCACAATCACAATGTTCAAGTTCGCAAAAGTCTTTTATATCTGTATCTGTATTTCTTTTTTTTAAAACAAAGTCAATTAATAATCCAAATATAATTGCAACTACTACTTGAATAAATACTAGCTTAATTATAAGAGAACCTTCAACACCTTTTGAAATTAAAATTGGAATCATTTCATCAGTAGTAGAAAGATATATAGCTATTAAAGTTCCCATAGTAACGATTCTTGTTGCATATAAATTTGTCATAGCAACTGAAAAGCCACATTGTGGGAAAGCTCCTAACAAGCCACCAAGTATTGGCCCATATTTTCCAGATTTTTTTACTATTTCTTTGGTTTTAGAACTATATTTATGTTCAATATATTCCATAAACAAAAATACCAATATTAAAAATGGTAATAACTTTAACGAATCAAGTAATGTTTCTTTAATAATATCTATCATATAACCACCTATAATAGTATATCATATTAAATATAATTATATTTAAATATATACTACAATCGAAATTTATAATATGTTATTTAATAACAAATATTATAATTAAATACAATTCTTTTAAACAATACGCAATTATTTAATTACATAAAAAAAAATTCCCTTGCTTAGGAATTTCAATTAATTAATTGGAGCGTTTGGACAGGTTATCTCAAAAAAATACCTATTTAAACACTAATATTAAGTGATAAGATTAACTTACAAATAAATTATACCACATATTTTTGAAAATAGATATTTTTTTATTTGTTTGCATGAACCCAGTAATATGATTAATACGGCTTGCAAACAGCTTGACTAAAAAGCCGTTTGCCAATAAGCCTATCATATCACTGCCTACAAACAAATAAAAAGCTTTTTTAACATTTAAAATATTTTGAACCGTTTTTGTATTGCATAACATTTTGTACTTTATTATTGCTTTAAATATATTCCGTCTCCATTAACACCGCATACCTTTACCGTGGTTCCATAATATTGTTCATCATAAACTCCATCGCCATAAATAAGAGTATTCTTATTTTTAATTGTTAATTCAGAGAATACTTCTTGACCATTTATGATAACATAAATCTTGTTACCTCTTATTTTATATTCATATTTTCCATCAATAGAAGTACTTTCTGCTCCACTACCATAAACAAGTCCATCTTTAAATGTTATTTCATCTGGAATAGCAGCACAACCGCCAGTATAACCATCTAGCTGTTGAACGAATGTTCCTTCTATCTGAGTAGAACTATTAGATAATGCTAGTGTTGTAGCAATAATTATTGCTACCCCAACGCAAATAGAGAAAAACCATAACATTGTTTTTTTCAATTTATCTGGAGTTAAGTTCTCAACGTAATTAAGTACTTTATTAGAATTTATTTTATTATTTTGAGATTTTTTACTATCATCTTGATTTAAAGAATTATCTATCGCTTTTTTATTTTTTGCACCTTCAATTAAGTCACACAATTTACTTTTTAATTCTGCAATCCTTTTTCTATTTGAAACTTTACCTTTCTTTTTAATTAATATAGGATATAAGACTATGAAAATAATAATTAAAAACCAAAATAATACACTTAAACTATCTGCAAGTGAAATACTAACATAATACTCAACATAATTATAAATACTATTCATAATAATAGTAATGAATATTAAAATTATTACAAGTAAAAGAAATAGCAAAAATCTACCCATATTTTTTTTAAATGTATTTTTGATTTTGATTACTTCAACTGAAAAATCATCATTATCTTTAATTCTATTATAATTTTCAAGTTCTGTTAGGATAGTATTAACTATTCTTTTTACAACTTTTTTATCTTTTGTAAATATAAATCCTTTAGTTTTAGAAGTTATTTCAATTTTTGTGCATCCATTTTCTACTTCTTCGACTTTAATATTTATCTTTAATTTTTTAGGATTGTCCCCTACTAAATGAAAAGTATTACTTTTCTCATCAAACTCTAATAAAGTAAGAGGTTTTATTTTGTCATATTTTGTTAACTTCCTTAGTAGCTCAATAACATCTCCAACTTTATAGGGTAATTTTATGATTTCTCCATAATCATTCATTAAATATACTCCTTTCAAAAATTATGATTAACAAGATGTATTCTAATATAATTATACTACTTAATCATTAAAAACAACATAAATTTTGTTATAATTTGACAATAATCGCTATCAATATAGTATTCATATAAATTAATTATAATTCAAAATTGTCTTTTTCTATACTCCTCATGTCGTCTTCATCTAATATGTCTTTATCATATAAATCTTCAACAACCTTTTTATACATTGGTTCTTTCTTTCCCCAACCAAATAGTTTTTCTTGTAAAAACTTCAATAATTTTTTGAACTTATCTTTAAAATATCTTACCGTTTGCCTTAAACTATAGTTTTCTTCTTCTAATTTGTTGATTGTTTTATCTTGCTCCTCAATCTTTTTATTAAGTGCCCTATTTCTAGTAGATAGAGCTGAATTGTTTTCTTCGTAAATTTCAATAATTTTCTTGTCATCGTCTAATTGATCCTTAACATTATCAATAGTAACTAATAATAGATTCATCTCTTGAAACTCTTTATTTGTTATCTTAACTTCATCAATATACTTTTCTAATTTAGTTTTATCTTCTTCATTTAACAAATATGTACTTTTACTTAATTTAGACTTTTTTAAATTGCTAACTATATCATTTATTTCATTTGAAGAAGTATCTAGTTCTTTTGATTTATTATCGGCTTGTTCTAATTTAACCTTATTCTTCTCTAGTTGATTTTTCATTTCTTGATAACCATCCATATCTTTAGAATTAATATCTTTGTTTCTACCTTTTAACTTTTCCTTTAAAACATCATCTAATCCATATTCATTGTTGAATGATTCAATACACAATGCTCTCATCTTATCTTGAATTGTTTTTAATGAGTTTTTGGTGAAGATTGCCGTTTTTCCAACCTGTTTACTCATACCATTTTTATTACCTTCTTTAATTGGAACTCCAACAATATGCACATGAGGGCTTGTTTCATCATAATGAATAATTGCACTTGTTATTTTAAATGAAGGAACGACATTTTCTAAATCTTCAACTTGTTTTTGATAAACATTTGTCATTTTTCTTTTATAATCATCATCTTTGGTATCCCAATATTTTTTATCTCCAAGTTCAATGATTACTTCACAGGCAAGATCATTTTTAGCATTATTAGAAATGTGAGTAAAATAATCGTTTATCTTTCTATCATCTCTAACCTGTTTCTCGTTATATTCGTTTCTTGCTTTTTCAAATTCTCTTTCAAGTATCCTGCTTGTTTCAAACAAATATAAATTTAATTTTGAAGATAAAAGCTCTGATTGCGTGCCCTTT
>CAZQJQ010000046.1:0-3673 GCA_964593045.1 uncultured Clostridiaceae bacterium | reverse complement strand
ACAGACATATATAAAGTCAGACTCATTATTATTCTTTTCATCATATGTAATAAGGGTTATAAACTTTCTTTTCCGTCTGTTCAATATACAATTAAATATTTCCTTTTTTAAAGCACAATATTCTTTACTTACAACAATGGTATTTAAATGTATATCATCATTTGTGTAATTTTGCCACACTAATATATGTTGCATATCCTACCATCCTTTCATTTTAAAGAATTGTTTTTTACAGCAAATATATTATACCAAATTTACATTAAAATTGCAATATTATGTACATTTCTAGACAAAATTTACTCATATATTAAACAATCATATTTTTATTTGTTATATATATATTCAATAAAATCTGCTTTTGCTTTTGAAATATCAGAAACAAAATAATATACTCCATCTATAGTTTGACCATTTGCATAATCAGTAGAAGGTATTTGTACAGAATAAATATTATTCATATATTCATCTTTACTTGCAAATACACCAGTTATAATTGATAAAATTTCATCTGATGTTAGATTTGTTTTTACTTCTTGTAAAAACTTATCACTTAAATCAAGAATTTCTGATTTTTCCATAGTTGACATTTTTTTCATAAGAGCCATTAAAACATCTCTTTGTCTACTAGCACGTGTAAAATCATTTCCTACATATCTATTTCTTGAATGTGCTAGTGCCTCTTCTCCACTTAATGTAACCGTACCATATTCAGTCATTGGTTTGTATTCTTCTCCAAGTAATCTATATATTTCTTTTAAATAACCATTTATTATAGACATCTCATCTTTTGAAATTGTAAGCTCAATGCCTCCAACATCATTTATGATATTTACAAGTCCTGAAAAGTCAACAGTTACGTATTTATCAATACTCAATCCAAAATTTTGATTTATTGTCTTTATACTTAACTGTTCACCGCCATATGCATATGCATGATTTACTTTTGTTTTACCGTATCCATCAATTGTAACATATGTATCTCTTGGTATACTTATAAGCTTAATAGATTTTTTAACAGGATTTAGTGAACATACCATTATACTATCACTTCTTCCTGCACTTGCATCAGATGTATCTCTTGAATCACTTCCAAAAAACAAAATATTTTGTATTTCTTTAAATTCACTTTCTGTTATATTTGCTCCTGTTGTTTCAACTTCGTTATACAAATTTTCATTTTTTTCTAATGTGGATTCATCAATTGGTTCATAATTTACATATCCTAGTTTATGCTTAATATATAGATATCCACCAAGTACCGCTCCCCCTATTAATATAATTATAACTATAACTGCAATTAGTATCTTTTTTTTCATATTCTTCCTTCTTTCTACCATTTCTCAAAAAACTTCTTTTTATAGTATATTGGATCATCTACATCTATATATTCACCATGTACTATCTTACGTGGATTTTTTGACATTAAAACATCGGTATGTTCAAAACCAACTAATTTACTGATTTGTTTTTTAACAGAATCTATTTCATCATAGGTTACATTTTTAGCATGATGTGTATCTGTTGCTACAATATGTACCATATTATGTTTAAGTAATATTTCAGCAGTTTTTTTTGCTGTTTTACCATAATGTTCCATTAGACTACCTGAATTTATTTGAATAAGTACACCTTGATTTATATATGGAATTAAAGCATTTGGATTTTTCTTTACAAACGCATATCTTTCTGGATGGGCCAGTATTGGTGTATATCCAGAACTTATAACTTCAAAAAGATATGACTGAAAATTTACAATTTCATCATTTAAAGGTAATTCAACTAAAATATATGATGTATTGTTCATAGTTGCAATATTTCCATCTTTAATATTCTTTAAAACATTCTCAGATATAAATATTTCATTTCCAAGATATATTTTAATATCAATATTGTTATTTTTAGCTTCTTTTCTGATTCTATCAATAAGTTCGGTTTTTCTTGGCATACCAGCATCATAAGAGCCCTCTATATAATGTGGTGTTGCAACTATAGTGTCATATCCTGCAAGTTTTGCTTTTTTTAAAATTTTAATCGTCTCCTCAATATTATCAGAGCCATCATCTACATGTGGCATAATATGAGTGTGTATATCAACCATTTAAATCAATCCTATCTGTTATAATATGAATAATATGTAGAATACTCTTTTGAGCCTCTATCAACTTCCATTTTATTTAAAACTACACCAGCTATCTTTCCACCTACTTTTTCAATAGCTTTTTTTGCATCATTTAGATGCTTTATATTAGTAGACTTATATGCAGTAACCAAAACTGTTGTATCAACTATTCTAGATAAAATTACAGAATCAGCAACAACATTTATTGGTGCGCCATCAAATATAACAATATCAAAATTTTCTTTTACATCAGCTACAAAATCTGACATTCTATTTGATTGTAAAAGTTCACTTGGATTTGGTGGCACGCTACCAGATGTCATCAATATTAAATTATGTACTGAAGTTTCAGTAAAAGGATTCTTCTTTTCTATATCCTTATCATTTACTTTTTTATCATCACTATAATCAAAAAGAAAATTAGAAAAGCCATAACCATTTTTTACTCTAAAAATTTTATGTTGTCTTCCCTTTCTAAGATCAGCGTCAACAAGCAGTACTCTACTACCTGATTGAGCAAAAGCAACAGCCAAATTGGCAGCAGTCCAACTTTTACCCTCACCAGGTGCTGCACTAGTAATAAGTATTGTTTTAATTTTTTTATCTACAGCAGAAAATTGAATATTAGTTCTAAGAGTCCTAATTTTTTCAGCAACCGGAGATTTAGGATTATCTTGTACGACTAATTCTGTACTTGATTTAGTATATAACACATTTCTTTTACCCATTTACTCCACCTCACTTTATATCAGAATCAATTGGTACAACTGCAAGAACAGGAAGTCCAATTTTACTTTCAATTTCTTCAGCACTTTTTACAGTAGTATCAAAATAATATATTAAAAATACAACTAAGCAAGCAATAAACAATCCAACCACAAAAGCAATAATAAGTTGTTTTATAACATTCATATTATATGGATCATAATCTGGTTTTGCAACATCAATAATAGAAACATTTTGAATATTATATATATCAACTATCTTCTCGCTAAAGACATCTGCAATCTCATTTGCAATACTTGCTGCAATATCAGCAGACTCATTTTTAACATTTATGTTTAACATCTCAGTATCTTCTTTTGCAGTAACAGTAACCATATCAATTAGTTCATCTTCTGTCATACTAAGTCCTAGTGAAGATATAACCTCCGAAGCAATATTTCTTGATTTAATTATCTCACTATATGTTGAAACAAGTTTTGAATTCAAAGTAACATCACTTTGTGTTATACTTTGAGTAGTAGTAGTAGTATCTGATGAATTTGACATAGTTAAAACTAAAGTAGTATTTGCTTGATACATTGGTACTTGTACAAACATCGTATATATTGCTGTTAAAAAACAACAAAATAATACAATTATAAATGATAATGGTATTTTTGATTTAAATACCGTAAATAGATCTTTTAAATTTATCTCTTCTTCCATAAAATCCCCCTAATTTTTTAAATATTATATCATGAATTATAGTTTTTTACAACTGGTTAAGTTAAATAGATCGCGTAAATTTTCGTTAGGTTCTTGAAACCTCTATATGATATAACTAAATTT
>CAZQJQ010000045.1:0-3810 GCA_964593045.1 uncultured Clostridiaceae bacterium | reverse complement strand
TATTTTCCCGCAAATGTTTGAAAATTTTTAGGACATTTTCCTAAAATATTGACAGGCTTTTTATAGGGAATTTTTAGTTTTTTATTGTATTATATATGATTTATTTTTCATAAAAACAAATACAATTTTCTATTCTTAATATAACCGAATTTAAAAAATATATAACAGCTAACAGTTAAAAAACATAATATATAGAAGGAGGTGGATACATAATGGCAAAAATATTAGTATATAATCCAAGTACTAATAAAATGGAGGTATATTATAGGGGACTAAATGAGAATATGCCGTATGCAAACAACTTAACAGTAAAAGAATTTAGAGGTTCATCTAAATCAGATATATTATGGACAGATAAAAGAGCAATGGAAGCGTGGAATAAAACAAGAAAAGCATTTGGAAAACCAATAGATGTTGGTTATGCATTTAAAAGACCAGCAGAAGGAGGACACGGAAAACAATCTCAACACTACGCCCGGAGTGGCATTTGATGTTGGTCAAACTCTTTCAAATACTCAAAGAAATAGATTAAGGAATGTTGCAAGAAGTTCAGGAGCTTGGAGTTATGTGGAACCAGCAAGTTTAACACCAACTTGGGTACATTTTGATAAAAGAGGATTTCCACCAGCTTGTAGCTCAGGTGGTTATCCATTGATAAGACAAGGAAGCAGAGGAGTATATGTATTAATAGCACAAGATGATTTAAATACATTAGGATTTAGAACAGGTGGATTAGATGGAGTGTTTGGAGCTCAAACAAGAAATGCAGTAATTAATTATCAAAGAAGTAGAGGCTTAACTGCTGATGGAATTGTAGGCTGTAATACTTGGTTATCACTTGGGGAAGATGTAGTAGGAAGAGGAAGAACTTCTACAACAATTGATTAAAAAATGTAGGGGCGATTTTAATCGCCCGCAAAACAAAATATTGCAAAACAATGTAAAATAATATAGAATAAATTAGGGGGCAGAAAGGAGGAAAATGAAAGAAAATCTGCCCATAAGAAAAAATATAAGATTAAAAGATTATGACTATTCAGAAGAAAACATGTATTTTATTACAATATGTGTAAAAGACAGGCTAGAATTATTAGGTAAAATAACTCAAGACAATATAAAATTAACGACAGAAGGAATAATTGTAAGACAGAATATAAATGAAATAGAACAGATATATAAAAATATAACAATAGATGAATATATAATAATGCCTAATCATATACATATGTTACTTTTGATAAAATATAAAAACCATGTAACAATTTCAAGAATAATCAAGCATTTAAAGGCAAATATTACTAGAGCAATTAAATGTTCTATATGGCAAAAATCATTTTACGAACATATAGTAAGAAATGAAAAAGAATATTTAGAGATAAAAGAATATATACAATACAATGCAATAAATTGGGAAAAAGATAAATATTTTTAAACGGGCGATTAAAATCGCCCCTACATTGTGAATGGTTCAAAAATGAATATAAATGCAGTGATAAGTTATCAAAGAAGTAGAGGTTTAACTGCTGATGGAATTGTAGGCTGTAATACTTGGTTATCACTTCAAGAAGATGTAGTGGGAAGAGGAAGAACAAGTATGACAACTGATTAAAGATTTATATGAAAGAGTAAAAAATAAAATGGTATAATTCGCAAGTGAATATACCATTTAAATATATGATTAATTTATATTATGAATCTAATTTATACACATATAGATTTCCATAAGGAGCTACTATACAATCAGCAATAATCCATAAATCATTTTTGAATTTATAATAATAAACCATAGTATGTTTTAAAGATTCATCAGTATCCGTTATTCTATAAGATAATGTTTCATTATCAATACCAGGAATTTGGTTAACATCCATTTTTTGACTATTAATATAAGTTAGTTCTTCAATATTATTAATAGGAATATTTTTGCATGTTTTCATTATTGTGTAAGCGTTTTCCATTGCCCACATAATAACTGAATTATTACTATTAATATAATTTTGAGTAGTTAATGAATATTTTCCAATAAATTCATCATTATATCTACCATAAATAATAGCTTTGTTGAAGTGCTTTCTAGTATCTATATTTTCTATAAGTTTTCCTATTGAAGTCGTAATATCTTTACAAAAATTTGAATCTCTTAAATTTACATATATAAGAACATCATCTTTTGTTTTTGATGAATAATATGGGTTCCATTCTAATGTGCAATTATACTTATTTTGTATATTAGAAAATTCGTTTTGTGTTATATCTTTTATATAAGAAATAAATGATTCAGTATAAGTGTCTTTTTTTGCTTCATACGATCCAAAAGAAGAACCATCTATATTAAAAGTATCTATATAGCTAGTTACAGTATAAGTAAAACCATATTCCTTATCTAAGAATGTTGCTGTTTCATTTTCTTTTTTATAATCAATATATTTTGCTTTACCATAGTTATCGTTTGCATATTTTATTAGTTTTCTTTGAGGGGTAATTGGTAAGAAAAAATATAAAAGCAATATCGCTAACAATAGTATTGGTATAAGTATTAAATAAATTTTATTTTTCATAATATCACATCCTATAGTTATTATATCATAAATATATTATAAATTATATATTTATATATAAAATTTACTGGGGACATCTACACGACCATAAAAGGTCCTTTCCACCTGCATGTAGTAGTGGAGGATATCCTTTAATAAGACAAGGAAGTAGAGGAGTATATGTATTAGTTGCTCAAGATGGATTAAATACTTTGGGATTTAGAACTGGAGGATTAGATGGAGTATTTGGAGCACAAACAAGAAATGCAGTAATTAGTTATCAAAGAAGTAGAGGCTTAACAGCAGATGGAATAGTTGGATGCAATACATGGTTATCTTTGCAAGAAGATGTGGTTGGAAGAGGAAGAACAAGTACGACAATAGACTAAATTTAAAAATATACTAAAAAAAATCTGTATCCGATTTAGATACAGATTTAAAATATTAATTTAATGGTGATAAATTCAATTTTTCTCTATTTGCTATCTCATCTTCAATTTTCAATTTGTTTTTGTTTGTTCCATGTACATATACATTAAAGTGTTTTTTCATATTTTCTAGAGCTATTGTTGCTTCAAACCCTATAAATGATTTTGAAATTATACCATTGTAACTATAATCTCTTTCAAAACGAATAATTTCATAATTTTCTTTTCCATACTCATTATCTAAATAATTTTCTAAATATTTTTTAGAATCGCTTTCTAATTTTTTGAAATTATGAAGATTAATTTGGTAAGGTATAATTAATATCATTAATAGTAAAGAAATCATTATAATATTTGTAATAAAAAATATTTTCATTTTATATGGTTTAGTAGAGTTTGTTATTTTAATTGTATTGTTTTTCTTTAATCTTAATTTAATAATAAATCCTATAATCATTATTATAAAACTAATAACTATCATTATTCCACAACTAAATAAATAAGCTAAGAGCCCCCATCCGCCGAAAAAAGAGAAATCTTCATCAAATGAACTAATCATAAAAGCACCTGAAATGCTAGATAATATAATTCCCACAAATATACTTCTAATGAAAGACCAAATTCGTTTATCTTTTACAGTGATAGCCTTACGTAAAGCAAAATATTGTATTATAATAGTTATAATACAGTATAAGAAAAAAATAAAATAATCAGACATATAAATTTCTCCTTCAATTAAAAAATTTATTATTTATATAATTAAATCATACATTATAAAAAAAGTAAATAGTTGTGTCAATATTTTAGGAAAATGTCCTAAAAATTTTCAAACATTTGCGGGAAAA
>CAZQJQ010000044.1:0-4221 GCA_964593045.1 uncultured Clostridiaceae bacterium | reverse complement strand
AATTAAGATCATCTATGTCTTGCTGTTTCAATCTTATAACCCAACCAGAAGTCGGATAATTTTTTATTATTCTGTATCTGCTCATACCTTCTATAAATTATCCTAGTATATAAACCTTTCGTTTTTAGTAAGACAACCGAAACATTTATAAATAGAAGGATATTGATTATTTTAACGATAAAAGAAACCACCTACCTTTGTCCTCGGATAAAGGCAAGGCGTTTTACATTCACAAAGTATTTAAACTTTGGAAATTTACAAAATGGAGATGATTAACGATAAGATGAAGATGATAAAAGAGAAGGTTGATTTCTATTTGAAAAAGCAAATAAAAGTTCATATTATTAAAAATGATAAATCTTGGATGAATGGCTTTATTCTTTATGAAGAAGTAGATAATGTCTATGTTTTTGATGAAGTTAAAGATGGTAAAGTATATTTGTTTTTATCAGAGATTTATGAAATTGAAGATTATAAAAGAGAGGTGAAAGAATGATATGTTCTAAATGTGGATCTACTGTAGATATTGAAAGTCATCATGTTCATCCTGCATTTATGAATAATGGTATAAGAAGTGGCCAAACTGTAGATTTATGTAAAAAATGTCATTACTTTATTCATCAAATGATAATTCCTTCTATTCTTTTTAGAAATGTTCATAATAAAGATAAAGTAATAGCTGAAATAAAAAATATAACTATTGAATGGATAAATAAAGAAACAAAAAAAACTGATTCAGAAGAAGTGGATGATGATACCTTTTGGTATTGTTCTAGATGTAATTGGAAAAATTTAACAGAATGGAATAATTGTGATAGATGTCGTTCAAGTAAATATATATGTAAATCTTGTGATACAGAATTAGATATTGAAGATAAATATTGTTTAAACTGTGGATTAAAAATTGGTGATACATATGAAAATAACTGACTTATTTGAAGAACAAGAATTGAAACAGAAGAATGATGGTAATTATCAAACAGAATGTCCTGATTGTGGATTACAAGGAGGAAGAACACAAGGTTTTATTTTATTTACAGAAACTGATACTGCTTTTTGTCATAGTTCTCATAAACATTTTAATATTTTAGAAACATATGCTTTGAAGAAGAAGATTATAAAATGTTTAGATGGTAGAGAAACAGGTGAGCATGAACCCATTTTGAAAGGCGATTTATTCAAACAAACATTGGATATGTTTAAAGATGAGTATGGCATAGATAAATATAATGAAGTATTGGAACAGTTAAATATAAAACAATCAATTCAGTTGCCGAATGATGGTGTTTTGATTTCTACTTTTGCCAGACAATTAGCAAAAAGAATAAAAGATGAAAATATACTTTTTTATAGACCAGATACTTCTGAAATTGTTGAAATAGGTAAAGTTAAAAATCCAGATGGTTCTATAGAATATACAGGATTTGTTCCAGTTACTGCAAATAGATTTATAACAATAATAGAAAGATATTTTAGACCATGGCAAATAGTTTATACAAAATTTGGTAAAGTGAATGTAAATAGATCATTATCAACAAGTGTTGCAAATGTTGTTATGTCATCAGATGATTTTAGAGATGAGATGCCAGTAATAAATAGAATATTTACAACAGCAATACCTATAATATATCAAAATAAATTAACATTTCCATCAAAAGGTTATGATAATAGATTTGGATCATGGTTACCTTTTAATGCTCCTACAATATCTATACCTGATATGACTTTAGAAGAAGCAAAAAAAATTATACATTATATATATCAAGAATTTTGTTACCACACAAAACAAGATTATACACATGCTATTGCTGGACTATTAACTCCTTTTTTGAGAGGTTTATATTCAAGATTTACTTGTAGAACTCCATTATTTGTTATAACAGCTAATAGAGAAAGAGCTGGAAAAGATTATCATGAAGGTGTTAGAAGTATTTTATATGAAGGATTGGCTTTAGAAGAACCTCCTATTTCTGATGGAGATAATATACATAATAATCATAATGATGAATTAAGAAAAAAAATTATATCAAGTATGTTATATGGTAGAAAGAAAATACATTTTTCAAATAATAAAGGAATAATTAATAATGCAGTTTTTGAATCAATATTAACTGCAGAACATTATTCTGATAGAAAATTAGGAACTAACATAACTGTATCTATGCCGCATGAAATAGAATATTCTATGAGTGGAAATGTTGGTATGGGTATGACAGCTGACTTAGCTAATAGAGCAAGAAAGATTACACTATTTTTGGAAGTTGAAGATGCAAATAGTAGAGAATTTAAAAATCCAGATTTACATGGTTGGGTTTTAGAGAATAGATCTTTAATATTTTCAGCATTATATGCTTTAGTTAGAAATTGGGTTGATAAAGGTATGCCTAGTGGTTCTAAACCATTTACGTCTTTTCCAGAATGGGCTAGAGTTTGTGGTGGTATAATGGAAACAGCAGGTTATGATAGCCCTTGTGAAAAAGATTTGGAATCTTTAGGAGTTGCTACAGATAGTGAAACATCTGATATGAAGGCACTATTTGAGTTATGTTATGA
This sequence comes from uncultured Clostridiaceae bacterium, assembly GCA_964593045.1. Taxonomy (GTDB): domain Bacteria; phylum Bacillota; class Clostridia; order TANB77; family CAG-465; genus JAOAHC01. The sequence continues at coordinate 1,668 of CAZQJQ010000044.1, read as the reverse complement.
ACATTATCCTGAAACAAAAATGGATAAACAGCAGGTAAAAGAACTGTTAAAAGATAATAAAGACGGCTTGTTTGGATATATAAATTGGGAAGATAAGAAAGATCAAACTAAATTTGGTATAAAATTTAATAAATATGTTGGTAGAATTATGTCTGATATTAAACTAAGTGTTGTAAATAAGGATGTTAGAAGCACAAGATGGGAGTATGTTTTTACAAAACAAAAGCAGAATTTTGATAAAAAAGAGATATTTGGAGTTGAAAATGATGAAAATATGGCTAATTTTGGTCACCTTGGTCACCTTTGGCACGTTTCGCACCATTCTAAACTTCCTACTAGTATAGAGTTTAGTAATAGTAAAAAGGTGCCAAACGTAGCCAAGGTGCCAAAAAAGAACAAAGTAAAGGAAAAAGACGATAGACAGGTTCAATTCTGGGAAGCAGAAGAATGTAAAAATATAGAACCAATTTGTTCAAAAAAACAAGTATTGGAATTAATAAACAAAAACCGAATATCCATAAAAGAAGTATTTGATATATTGGGTGATGGCTCTATAAAATATATAAATGAATTATTGGAAGAAAAAATAATCCAAAGAGAAGGAGATAATTTATATGGAAAATAACTCAGTTTTGATTTATGATATTGAAACTGATGGTTTAGATATAGAAGTATCAAAATGCAAATGGTTCGGTGCTTTTAGTTATGCTGATAATGAATATTATCTCTTACCTTATACTGAGATGGATCATATAAAAAGATTAATAGCTAGACATCAAGTCTTAATAGGTTTTAATAACATAGATTTTGATAATATAATTTTAGAGAATCAACATAATATTAGTTTTAAATATAAAAATGTTATTGATTTATTAGATGTTTCAAAGAAAAGATTGGTAAATATGGGTATTAGGACAAAAAACTTTAAATTAAGAACTATTGTTGAAACATTAAAATTAGATGATGCTGGTAAAGGAGATATAGAATATTCTATTTTAAATAAGGATGAATGGACAAAAGAAGAAACTATCTTGATAAAAACTTATCTAAAACAAGATATAGTAATTACAAAAGCATTATTTGAATGGTATAGAAAGCAATTTGAACCTATTAAAAATCTATTATCTGAGGAAGATAAAAAGAAATTTATTGATGTTAAAGCATCTTTAGCTAGTTTAAGTTATAGAGCTGTATGTAATATGGCTGGATTAAAGTGTGAATTTACACCAAAAGATGAGGTAGTTGATAGAGTTACCTTTTCTGGTGGTCATCATATAGAACCTTTTAAACAAAAAGCTAAAGGTAATATAGTTTCAATAGATTTTGTTTCTGCTTATCCACACGCTATAATGATGGGTAATCTTTTTACACCATCTGAAGAAGGATGGGATGGAAAACCATATTTTAATTTAAGTGGTAAATATAATAAAAATGAATTTGGAAAAGTAGAAAGTGCTTTAAAAAAATTATTTGAAGAAAGAATTTTAGCTAAAAAAAATAATGAAAAGGAAAAGAATTTGGGTTATAAAATTATTATTAACTCTCTTTATGGTTTAACTGGAAATACGGCATTCAAAACATTATATAATCCTGTTACTGCTTCAGATTGCACAGCTATAGTTAGAACTTGGTTAAAAAAATTAGCTAAAACATTACAAATAAATGGTT
>CAZQJQ010000043.1:0-4392 GCA_964593045.1 uncultured Clostridiaceae bacterium | reverse complement strand
TTATTTTCCCGCAAATGTTTGAAAATTTTTAGGACATTTTCCTAAAATATTGACAATAAAATACAATATTTTATAAAAATAATTTATAGGGAAAATTTACAATAATTTATAACATGTTTTCTCTTACATTATAAAAAAGATGTTGTTGAATAATACCCGCATAATCAAAAAAATGTTCTTTTGCATATTTTTCTATTTCTTTTATACTAACATTTTTTTTAAAATAAAGTCTTTCCATTATTTTTTTAACCCATACATCTATAGGAAATACTTGCTTTTTGCCAAAACCAAAAAGCAATATACAATCTGCAACTTTTGGACCTATACCCATAAAATCAAGTAAAAATTTTTTAGCATCATTTATATTCATATCATATATAATATTTAAATTAATATCTTCATTAATTAATTTTTTTACAAACAAAACCAGATATTTATCCCTAAATCCTACTCCACATCTTCTAAACTCCTCTTCAGTAACATAAAATAAGTCTTCTAAAGTAGGAAATAAATAATATATTTCATTTTCAAATTCAACTCTTTTACCGTATATTCTAGAAATTTCATTTACCGACCTTGATATCCTTTTTATATTGTTATTAGCAGATATTATATATGATATACAAGTTTCAAAAATAGGTTGCCTTAATATATGTATTCCGCTTGAATTAATTACAGCTTTACATATATTATCATCTATTTTAGATATAGAACTTTCTATTTTACAATAATCTGTATTTAAATCAAAATAATTTCTTACAACGGTTTCTAAATTTTCTTTTTTATTTGAATATACATATATATAATTATCTTTATTTATTATTCTAATTACTCTATCATCTAATATGCCAACATATTCATTTTTTGATTTTTCTATCCATCTAAAACACTGCCCACACTCTAATGTGTTTTTCAAATTAAAACATTCTACCCTAATAATTAAATCTGCACTTGTTAATTCGTTTTTTAGCTTTATTTTATCCAAATTATCACCTACTTTAAATATTCTAATATAACACTATATTCTTTTAATAATTCATCTATATTTTTAGTTGCATTTGCTGGACTAGTTGATGAAAGCAAAATTGCAGATATACCTGTCTTTGGATATATGTACTTATTATATAACTCATATGCTTTTTTTCCATTTGTAAATATATTTGTTATATTGCTCTTTTCAATTATACTCCAAATTTCATTTACTTTAACGTTTTTTATACTAGCATCACTAGATTTTTCAATATCGCAACTTTTTATAACATCCCATAATGCAATTTTATTATCTAATAAAAAAGCCCTATAATCTTTTATATCTATATTAAATAGAATGCTCATTATTTTCCAAAACCTATTATATGGATTTGCATATGGAAACCCTATCTGTCTTGATTTTACACTTGCAATAGATCCTAGAATAAGTATTTTTGAGTTACTATTATATATAGGTTCAAATGGATGAATAACTTTTGTCATAAATTTACCTTCTTTATATAAAAAAACAACCTAGAACAATATTTATGTCCGTAAGTTGTTTGATTTGGAGTCTTTGAACAGCAGGTTACGAACCAAATATTTAACTTTCAATCTTTACCATTATATCATAAATTATTTATTTTTGTTGCTAATTCAAAAGCTAACAAAGCTATTTTTTCTTTTTCAGATAATTTAGCATCATTTTCTAAACTTCTAATGTCCCATTTAACATTATCTAAATTATCAGCAGCATAGAAAAATTGAAAAAATTCTTTTTCTCTAAAATTAGATACTGCACTCATAGAAGCACATTCCATTTCTACACAAATACAACCATTTTCTTTTCTTTTGAATACTTTATCTCTAGTTCCTCTATATGGAGCATCAGTTGTCCATGTTTTGCCTTCAATATAACTGTAATTGTGTTCTTTTAAAATTTCTTTAAATTCTTCTTTGTATTTTGTGTTTACTTCTATTTCATCACTTGCTTCTAGATAATGATAACTTGTTCCTTCATCTCTCATTGCACTAGTTGGGATTATGATGGCTAAATCTTCTATTTCCTTCTTTAGAACCCCACAAGTACCGAACATAATTAATTTTTCTAGTCCCATTGCTAATACTTCTTCCTAACTACTTGTACAGGCAGGAGAGCCTACTCTAGACATAAAAAAGCAATATCAACTCCTTCGTAATTAAGTTTATAAATAGGAACTTTGCCATTTGCATTGCTTATTAATCGATTTGTTCTAAGTTATGTACTTCAACAATTCTATCAATTATTTTTTTGAAAAACAAGTCACACCAACCTTAGGAAAATTTGGTATAACATTTTCAACTTCATTTGGATTAAAGGTGGATTTTTTGCATTTATCAAACTCATTTAATAACATGTTTTTTCAGCTCCTTGTATTAATATTATATAAAAAATCGGCGATTTATCTCCGATTTTCATTCCAATTTTGGAGCATTAACGATACACGTATGCGAAAAATTAAGACTCAAATCAACTGACAAATAAATTGGATACTATTCCATTAAAAAGTCAATAATGTTAATAACTTTTATTCCCTCAATTTGTTTGTTTTTAACATTATCCATTGTTAATATAACTTTATCATAGTTATCATTTATTACTAATAAAGATTTTTTTTCTCTTTCTTCTACTTTCTCATCCATAATACTCCTTGATACTTGATAATAAATTTTTTCGTTTGGTTTAATTGCAATAAAATCAATTTCAATATCATTATATTGACCTACATATACTTCGTAACCCCTACGTAGTAATTCAATATAGACTAAGTTTTCATAACTATTTCCACTATCATATGAAGATATACCATCAACTATATTTTTAAGTCCATTATCAATAAAATAATATTTTCCTTGTGTTTTCAATAACTGTTTTCCCTTTAATTCATATCTTGGAACTCTATATATAAAATAGGCATTTTCAAGCATCTTTAAATAAGAATCTACAGTTTCATTTGTGATTGTGCTACCATTTTTCCTCATAAATTCCGCAATAGCATATGGTGTAGTTAAATTTCCTATAACGGATGCCATATATTTAATCAAGTTATCTAAAAAAACTATATCTTTTATATTGTTTCTATTAATAACATCTTTTTTCAAAACAACTTCTCTTAAGTCATTTAAATAGTTTGATATTAACTCCTCATTATCATTCATATTTACAAGCATTGGCATTCCACCATACTTCAAATATTTATCAAACTTTTCAAATTTATCTTCATTGTTTTGAAAATGATATTCTTTTATAAATTCTTTAAATGAAAAAGGATATATTTTTATTGTAAGTACTCTACCAGCTAGTAAAGTAGTAAGTTCACTAGATAAAAGATAAGCATTAGAACCAGTAATATAAATATCAGAATTTATATCTACTAATAATGAATTTACTGCTTTTTCCCATTCTTCTACATTTTGAACTTCATCTAATAATATATATTTTCTGTTTTTATTTGTTACTTTTCCCTTTATATAATTATATAAATCTTTATAATTTTTTATATCATACCATTCAGCACTTTCAAAATTCATATATATAATATCTTCTTCTATAACTTTTTGTGATATTAAGTAATTTTTATATTGTAACAGCAATGTGCTTTTTCCGCTTCTTCTTACACCTGTAATTACTTTTATTAAATTCAAGTCTTTTCCATCTATTAATTGATTTAAATATTTTTCTCTTATTAACATTTAATTCACCTCTAATAAAATTATATACAATATTATGGCGTTTGTCAAGTTTTGCGGCTTGAAACGCAAAACTTATAAAAAACAATTTATTTACGTTTATATTTTATGTAAAAAGAAAAAATATATGCAAAAAACTCCCTTTTTGGAGTACAAATTCATTGGAGTAATTAAGCTACAGGTTACGAACAGTTCTCTTTCTGTATATAATTATATAGGAATTTTTATTAAATTTCAATGGTATTGTAGAAAAAACGATAAAATATAGTATAATTTTATTAGTAAAAAATTTTAGGATGAATTTAAATGGATGTTAAGAAGAGTTTTACAAGAAAAAATGATAATACTGGAGTTTATGTAAGTTATAATACTATAGAAGAATGTCCTAATTGTAAAAAAGCATTAGCACCCCAACATTTATTATACAGCCTTTCTTTTCAACAACGAAACAAAAAAATCAACATATTTCAGTTGATTTCTTCATTAACGTCACTTTGGTGCGACGATTATATCTTTTGGAGCGGGTGATGGGAATCGGACCCACACAGCCAGCTTGGAAGGCTGGAATTCTACCATTGAACTACACCCGCATTTTCTAAGTACAATATATATTATAATTATATTTATATGTTTTGTCAATAGTTTTTATGATTTTTTTAAAATTAGTGTTAATTAAATATTTTAAAAATACAT
>CAZQJQ010000042.1:0-4469 GCA_964593045.1 uncultured Clostridiaceae bacterium | reverse complement strand
ATTTCATCTTTTATATTCTGTGAAAACGACATATAACCACCCTATCATTTCCTCCATAATCTTTAATACAATCAATATATTCATATGAATCAATAGAATTTATTAAATTAATTAAATCATTTTTCTGATCATATCCTATCTCAAAAATACAATATGAATTAGAACTTAAAATATATTTTGCTTCTGAAAGTATTCTTTTATATAACAAAATACCATCTTTTCCACCATCTAAAGCAAGGATAGGTTCTTTTTTTACATATTCAGATAAATTATCTATATCATCACTTTTTATATATGGTGGATTTGACACAATTATATCATATTTATTATGAAAATTACTAGTGTTTTTTGTAAAATGCGATAGTATATCTGAAAATATTATATCACATTTTGACTGCACATTATTTAATATAATGTTATTTTTTGCAACATCCAATGCAGACTTAGAAACATCTACTAAATCTATATGAGATATATTAGAATTATTCGCAATAGAAATGCCAACACAACCGCTACCAGTACACATATCAATACCATTTTTTAAATTAAACTTATCAATATATGTAATAGCAGTTTCAACTAAAATTTCAGTATCAGGTCTTGGAATAAGGACATTCTCATTTACTATATATTCTTCATTAAAGAAAAAAACTTTACCAGTTATATATTGCATAGGAATATGATGAACATAGTATTTATCAAGTAAATTTGTTAAAGAAATTACATCATTTTCACTTAAACAAATATTATTTTTAGATAAAATTAAATTATTTAGATTCAGTTTTAAAAAAAATGCAATTATACTGTATGCTACTTTTTCATCAACATTTAACATATTTAAATTTTTAATATAATCATTCACAAATTTTGAAACTTCAACCATGCTAACTCCTTAAAGCAAAAAAAGGTGCTATAATAGCACCTAAAATATTTATATATTATGCTTTTTTACCATATTTTTCCATGAATTTAGCTGCTCTTCCTTTTTCAGAAATAGTTTGCTTTTGTCCAGTAAAGAAAGGATGACATTTACTACATGTATCTACTTTCATGTTCTCTTTTACTGATCCTACTTCAATTACATTTCCACAAGCACAAGTTATTTGAGCATTACTAAAATATTTTGGTTGTATTGCTGTATTCATATAATTCACCTACCCTATTTGTAATTTTTACTTGTTACTGATATATTTTAACATAGCTTACAGAAAAACTCAATAGTTTTTGTAATATTTATTAAAAATAGTGAAAAATAGTAGAAATTTAAGTAAAATATCTAAAATTTTTATAGCTATATGCCATGGCTCGCACAACAAAAATGGATAGGCACTTGGCATATCCATTTTAAAATTAATCCCTTAAATAATATAAATCAACCTCCATAAATTCTACAGTTACTGTACTCTGCTTGAGTAATTTTTTGAGTCTTTGTACAACTTCAATTACTGCTAGTTTCCAAGCTTCAATTGAAGTTATATACTCCGGGTTTGCAATTGAAGTTACTTCATAAGTGACTTCTCCTCCTTTGGGGCAGCCCCAGTTTTTGGAATATAACGTACGTGTAATTTTGGAAATGGCTGATATATATATTTTTGTTTCAGAAAAAACTTCTTCTGCAACTTTCATATACATATCTTCAAATTCAATATCAATTTCATTTGAGTGACCATAACCCTCACATATTCCAATGTTTGCAATCATCTTCATAGTCTTCATATCATCATCCTTTCTTACAACTAACATTTGGTAACTATCATGGTGCGTATCAAGAATAAAAAGTTGCCATAATCAATAATTATTTGATTTCTTAATAATTTATCACATATATTATACCATGTTATGTAAATTATATCAAACTTTTATGTATACTTATTGTTATTTTACGCTAAATTGTATACTTTCATTAAGTGGATATCAAATTATTTAATATATTAAATTACATCGATTTAATCATTTTTCAACTTTAACCAATTTTTAAAACAAACATATAATATATAAATGCGAGGTGATAAAATGAATGGTTTTAGACCAAATAGATTTTTTAATAATTTTTTAATGTCATGTCCTTGTAAATTCCCTATTGGTAGAAATCACTATATTACTGGTTGTAACATGTGTATATTTTCTAACTTAGCATGTGTTGAAAATACACTTTGCAATTTTGCAAATTCTTGTAAATCTATAATTTCGGGAAATAGTTATAATTCTTGTTTTAATAGAAATAGAAATGTAAATTATATGAAAATAAATGATGTAAATAAACAGCAAAATAATAATTGATTTATGTTGTTTTTTTATACGTTTTGTGATATACTCTCTGTTGATAAAACATTAGACTTTGGAGGTTATATATATTATGGAAAAATTAGTTGTAAATGGGCCATGTAGATTAAATGGTGAAGTTAATATAAGCGGTGCAAAAAATGCCGCACTTGCAATACTTCCCGCTACTTTACTTGTAGATGGTAAATGTTCTATTGAAAATGTACCTGATATAAGTGACATACGTGATTATGTAGAAATACTTGAATCTTTAGGTTCAAAAGTTACATATATAAATAAAAATGAGCTTGTTATAGATAATACAAATATTGATGTGTATAGTAATATATCAAAATGTTACGAGCTTACAAGTAAATTTAGAGCTTCATATTATCTTCTTGGAGCTTTAATTGGTAAATATAACGAAGTTCAAATAGGTCTTCCTGGAGGATGTAATCTTGGTGCAAGACCCATTGATCAACATTTAAAAGCTTTTGAAAAATTAGGAGCAACTACTGAAGTTAAACGTGGTAATGTTTATGTAAAAAAAGGCAAAAAACTAGAAGGAAATGCTATATTTTTTGATGTTGTAAGTGTTGGTGCAACAATGAATGCCATTTTAGCCGCTACATTAGCTGAAGGTATAACTACTATTGAAAATCCAGCTAAAGAACCACATATAGTAGACCTTGCCAATTTTTTAAATGCTTCTGGTGCTAAAATAAAAGGAGCTGGTACTGATGTTATAAAAATAACTGGTGTTGATAAACTTGTTCAACCATCTTCTTATTCTGTTATACCAGATCAAATTGAAGTGGGTACGTTTATGGTCGCTGCTGCTGTAACAAAAGGCGACTTAATTATAAATAACTGCATACCAAAACATATGGAACCAGTTACTGCAAAATTAATAGAAGCAGGAGTTACTGTGGAAGAAGGAGATTCATATATTAGAGTAAAAATGGATAAAAAACCTATCCCTATAAATATAAAGACATTACCATACCCTGGCTTTCCTACAGACATGCAACCTCAAATGTGTGTATTACTTACTCTTGCAAATGGTACTAGTATGATAGTAGAAAGTATTTGGGAATCTAGATTTCAATATACTGATGAACTTGCTAAAATGGGAGCAAATATTTCAGCACATGGAACTACAGCTATTGTAAAAGGAGTAGAAAAATTATATGGCTCTCCTGTTAAATGTCATGATTTAAGAGCTGGTGCTGCTATGATTCTTGCTGGTCTTGTTGCTAAAGGTAAAACAGATATATTTGATATTTGTCATATAAAAAGAGGATATGAAAACATTGTAGAAAAATTTAATTCACTTGGTGCAAATATTGAATATGTTACAGATAAAGATGGTGAAAACAAATGTTAAATATATATCCATTATATAGTTCTAGTTCAGGGAATGTTTTTTGCGTAGAACTAGATGATAAAAACATATTAATAGATTGTGGTGTTACGTGTTTATCTATTTCAAAAGCTCTAAATAGTATTAATAAAAAACTAGAAGATATATCAGATATATATATAACGCATGAACATATAGATCACATAAAAGGATTTAATATACTGTATAAAAAATCAAAACATATAACATTTCATGCAACTAGTAAAACAGCTACATATTTAGAAAATAGGTTAATTGAAAATGGTATTGAAATAGATAATGAAATTGAAAAGTTGGAATATGATAAAGAATATTCTCTCTTTGATAATAAAGTTAAAATAACACCGTTTGAAATATCTCATGATGCTATAATGCCTTGTGGCTATTTTATTGAATTTGATTCTAAGTCTGTAGCCTTTGCAACAGATTTAGGTTTTGTTAGTAAAAAAATAATGTCATATTTAAAAAGTGCTGATTATATAGTGCTTGAATCTAATTATGATAAGATAATGTTAGAATATGGCCCTTATCCCTATTCTACTAAACTTAGAATTTCTAGTGATAGCGGGCATTTATCAAATGATGATACTGCAAATATTATTCTTGATTTAGTAAAAGAAGGCAAAACTAATTTTATACTTGCTCATATGAGCACTACTAATAACAATACCTATACTGCAAATGAAACTATATCTACTCTACTTAGTGAGAATAACATTCCAATTGATAGTGTAAATATCAATTTTGCGACCAAAACGCCAAATTGTGAGGTGTTTGGGGTATGTTAAATATAAAGGTAATATGT
>CAZQJQ010000041.1:0-4673 GCA_964593045.1 uncultured Clostridiaceae bacterium | reverse complement strand
GTAGTATAATCCATTATTAATTTTCTTTATCTATTAATATGAAACAAGTATCAATCATTGGTCTTGGATATGTAGGATTACCCCTTGCATTAGCAATAGAAAGAAGTAATTAATTACTTCTTATCTAATTTTACAATGAAAGAGCCGACAGGAAAAAGTCTTTTTTCTTCTTCCAAACTATCCCACCTTTCTTTATCCTCAACTATCTCATATTTAAGATTATTTTCTTTCAATTTTTGAATATTATTATGAAATTCTCCATATTTATATACATAAATCTTTTCATTGTTTCTTTCTAATTCCTTTAGGGTTTGATTTATTTGTTTTGTAAATTTTATTTGATTGTCAAAATATACAAATGAGATGTACAAGTTGTTTATAATTAGGAAGAAAGTAAGAAGTTCAACAATAAAAGGCAGATACTTTATTTTCATGAAGTAAGGTATTGTTATTATTACTGGGATAATATAAAGCAATGGAACATATCTTGCCCACCATGACTCTGGAAAGATAAGAACAAAGAAAAAAATAGTACAACAATAGAATAAAAGTTTGTATTTTACTGCTTTGTCTACATTCTTCAGTGTTAAAAGGTATAAAATACTAATTCCTGCCAATAGAGATATTTCCATAAAGAATGGTCCGAAGCCCCCTATACGTGTATCTCCGTATAACATAGGAATTAGATTTGAATAGGTAAAAGATAATGGAAGCCGTTTAGTAATCTCATTTGTATTAGGGTCAATAGTTAACATAAAATTGGATACGAACATTCTTTCTATCTTATTCAAATTTTCATACCCCTGTGGTCTGTTTGGTGTCATAATATCAATAGAGTTTTCTCCAACAAGTGGATATACAGGATTTTTAAAATGTATTGTGTTATATACATATGGGTTGAGACCAAAGATACATATAGCACATATTCCTGCTAATAATAATAAAATAGTTTTTTTAGCTATTTTCTTTAATGGGTGTTTGTCAATTATAAGTAATAATAAATATTCAACACATAAAAATATTGAGAATATTATTCCTGTTGATTTAAAGTTAATTAACAAGGTAATTAATAATATAAATGAATATAAGTATATTTTTTTGTCTGTTTTTGCCAACATAATTAGTAGAATAAATCCGCAGATGATTAAGGAAGAAATTTCTCCATCTAAGTAAAAAGTAAGACTTTGATAAATAGAAACAGGATTAAATGCTATTATAAAACTTAACAATAGGCTTTTGGTTAAATGAATTTTCAATTCTTTCGTTAGAAAGAATAAAGATAAACAAAAAGATGAAAGAATAAACAGTAGATTGAAAGCTTTTGCAGATTCTATTCTTTGTGTGATTATATAAATAGAGGAGGATAAAATTTCCGAAGCTTTAGGATAATGTTTTACCCATGTGCTAAGATATGGAAATGTGTCAGCTGGTGGATTATAATTTCTGATTGGATTCCACTGTTTATCAGTTATCGCAAATATTGTTTCCTGATGATATTCCTGACCATCCCAAGATATATCATAAAATTTAGAAGAAATGATTATCATTAATAAGTACAAAAATATAGTGAATAATAGATATACAAAGTTCAGATGATTTTTTCTTTTTTTTGATGACGAGAAAAGTAAAATATAAGAGGTGATAACAAAACTGGTTGGTAAAGTTAAGGGGCTTATCTTAATCCCTATGTAAAATAAAAAAATTGAGATGATATATGTTAGACCTGCTGTAAGAATAACATGAAGACCAAATACTTTTGCGAAAGCAATAAGCTTTTGCTTGGTAAAAAACTTGTTAATCTGTTGTTTCATTTCCAATGATTTCTAGAATTATCTTAAATTTCTTTATAGATTTTGTTGTATCTAGTATAGTATATAATTGATATATTTTAAATATTTTATCTATGGTGTTAAATAAAACATTTCCAAGATATTTTGTAATAGGTGTTTCAACTGTAATTATTGATTTTGGCTTACTTCAAATCTTGTCATGTTTAGGAATGGAAAAGGTTATGGCAAACTTAATCTCTGTTTTAGTATCTGTTGTTTTTAATTTTTTTATGCAAAACTATTGGTCTTTTAAAGCAGGATCATCGAATGCCCTGCTAAAATCAATTAAATACTTGTCTCTGACAACATTTAATTATTTTGTTAACACATATGGTTTTTTCCTTGTATATGAACAGTGGGAAACAGAAAAGATGTTGTATAGGAGACTTCCATTTATACCAGATTTTATTCCAGACGGCTTTTTATCTAAAGCTATTATTACTATTCCAATAATGTGTTGGAATTTTTTTTTGTTTAAATATTGGGTATTTAAGAATAGGGAAACTCAGAAAGATGAATAAGAAGTATTATATAAAATATTGGCTATTTAATAACAAGAAAAACCTTGTAACGAAAAAATTCCAATCTGTTTTTGATATTAAGTATGAGAACCATACAAACCTATTAATTTTTGATGTAGATGATACATTAGGGGAACATAATGGGATTATCTCTGAGAAAAGCATAAACTTTCTTTATGATTTAAAGAGGAAGGGATATAAGATAGCTTTAATATCAAATGGAAATTTAAAAAGGGCTGAGTATTTAAGAAAGAAACTAGGGAAAATAAATCCAATTATTATAACAAAATCAGATAAACCTAATCCTTTCTCTTTCTATGAGATATTTAGGTTGACAGAATCTGATAATGTTAATGTTATAGTTGTTGGCGATAGAATCGCAACCGATTTGTTTGGTGCGTATTTAGCAGGTATCCAAAATAGGTACCTCGTTTCTCCTTACTCTGATGTGTTTGGTGGGAAGAAACCGCCCCTTGTGTATCGTTTTATAAGAGCATTAGAGAATTTTACTGCTAAAGATAAATGATAATTGCAAAACATATAATCCAGCCTAAAATACACAACTGAAGAAATTTGTCTTTATATAAGACTTCTGTTGGAGAGCCACTTTTTTTAAAAGATATTGTTATCTGTAAATATCTCAAGATTCCAAGAAGAACGAAAAAACTTGTTATATATACATATTTTGAATGATATCTTTGCATTGTCTGCTCTGATATTGTGTACATTATATATGCTACAATGGTTACGGAAGATGTTACACTCAAAACAGAATCTACAAATTGTAGTGTATATCCGTCAATGGATTTTCTTATCTTTTCACTCTGGCTTTCCATTAATATTACATCATCTCTTCTCTTGGCAAACCCTAAGAGTAAAGCAAGAAGAAATGTCATTATTATTATCCAGTAATTTATTTCTATTCCACCTGATACTCCTCCAACTAATACCCTGATTATATAGCCAGTAGCAATGAAAAACACATCAACTATTTCTATATACTTAATTCGAAATGTATAGAAGATATTTATTGCTAAGTAACTAAGTAATAGAATATATAAATCAGTGCTTTTAATTGGCAAAGTAAAAACAATCGCCAGTATTAAGGATATAATCAAAATTACAATAGCTTCCTTTATACTAATTTTTCCAGATGCAATAGGTCTTTCCCTTTTCTTTGGGTGCTTTTTATCGGCATCTTTATCTAAGATGTCATTTAATATATAAATAGAACTTGCTAAAAAACAAAATGATATGAATGCATATCCGTTGTTTATTAAAGTGTTAGCATCAAGAAGTTTTAACCCAAAAAATGCTGGAAGAAATATAAAAAGGTTTTTGACCCATTGCTTGACTCTTAGAAGTTTTATAATGTCTTTCATATGTTTTTAATAATTAATTTAATAGTATAGCAGAAAGTTTTTGTATTTTTAATATGAAATATTTTAAAAGAGTTCCAAATGCTTTCTGTATTATTTTGTTAGTATTGTAAATTTGTTTAATGTTATATACTATATGAATTATCGCTTGAAAATTTTATATAATTAGACAAAAAGCCAGAATGGTATCTACAAAATTGGAAGAAAAAACAATATTGGATTGGAAAGAAAAGTTAAGACCATATATCTGTCCATTTGAGGATATATTGAATGAAATAGGTGAAAGGAAAAGTGTCTTTGATATAGGGTGTGGGCAAGGCGGCTTACTATTATTGTGTGCAAATAAACTTAGACCCACCAAAATAGCTGGCATTGAAATAAATAAAGAGCTTGTTAATAGGGCACAAAAAACTCTTAGTGGTATTGAGATCCCTTCGTTTATAAGTATATATGATGGATATAAAATTCCTAATGAAGTTTCAGAATATGATGTAATTACCATGATTGATGTCTTACATCATATACCACAAAATAGACAGTTTCTATTTATTGATCAATTAATTATGAAAATGAGGAAGGGAAGTAAATTGGTTGTAAAGGATATTGATGCAAAAGACCCTTTAGTATATTTCAATAAATTACATGATTTGATAATATCCAAAGAGCATAGTCATGAAATTGGTTGGAAAGATTTTGAAGAATATCTTGCGAAAAAAGGAATTAAGATAGAGTCAAGCTTTAAAAAGGATGTTCTTGTCTATCCACATTTCTTTGTAACTGGTATAAAGGTGTAATTTATGAAATAAATAGTATAATCCATTATTAATTTTCTTTATCCATTAATATGAAACAAGTATCAATCATTGGTCTAGGATATGTAGGATTACCTCTTGCATTAGCAATAGAAAGAAGTAAGAAATATAAAGTAATAGGATATGATATTA
>CAZQJQ010000040.1:0-4839 GCA_964593045.1 uncultured Clostridiaceae bacterium | reverse complement strand
TCCCCTTTTACAGAATTATTATACTATATATTGGTTATATATTCAACCATTTAGAAAAAATATATACTCTAACTCATTTAACAATTATATTTTTAATGAACTAAAACGCAAAAAAACTACCATATACATGGTAGCATTTTTTATAGTTAGTCTATTTTTTCTTTAGTTCTAGCTGCTTTACCTACTCTATCTCTTAGATAGTATAATTTTGCTCTTCTTGCTTTACCTTTTCTAGTAACTTCAACTTTTTCTATTTTTGGTGAATGCATAGGGAATGTTCTTTCTACTCCTATACCTTGAGATAATTTTCTTACAGTAAATGTTTCATTAAGTCCAGAATTTTGACGTTTTATAACAGTACCTTCAAATGCTTGTAATCTTTCTCTATTTCCTTCTTTAATTTTAACATATACTTTAACTGTATCACCAATGTTAAACTTTGCAAGTTCTTCTTTTTTGTATTCTTGTTCAATAGCTTTTACTATATCCATTTTATTTCCCTCCTTTTTGGTTTAAAATATTATCTATTTCTTTTTGTGTTATTAGATTTTCATCTAATGCTTTTTTTATCAAATCATATCTATTACTGTATGTTTTTAAAATTGATTCTTTTTTTCTATACTCTGATATTTTAGCATGATTACCAGAAATTAGTACATCTGGTACACTCATATTATCATAATTTACAGGCTTTGTATATTGTGGATATTCAAGTAATATATTTGTATGTGATTCATCATCTAATGAACCAGTTGATAACACACCTGGTTTTTGCCTTGCAATAGTATCAATCATTACCATAGCTGGTAATTCACCACCTGTCAAAACATAATCTCCAATTGATATTTCACATATTTTATGTTTTTCAATTATTCTTTCATCAATTCCCTCATAATGTCCACATATTAATATATAATCTGTATAGTCATCTGATAAACTTTTTACTAAGTTATAATTTAAAAGCTTACCTCTTGGTGATAAATATACTATTTTTATATTATCGTTTTTTAATTTATCCTTAGCATAAATTATTGCTTTATCTAATGGTTCACACATAAGTACCATACCATTACCACCACCATATGGTGTATCATCAACCTTATTATGCTTATTATTTGAAAATTTTCTAATGTCTACTAGTTCAACAGAAAGTATTTTTTTATCTATTGCTCTTTTTATAATACTAGTATTTAAAAACAAATCAAACATTTCAGGAAAAAGTGAAAGTACAATAAACCTTGTCATATAAGACCTTCCATTAATTCAATATATACTTTTTTATTTTGTATATCTACTTTTTTTACAACATCTTTTATAGCAGGTATATATATTAATTTATTATCTGGTGTTTTGACTTCATATATGTCATTTGCACCAGTATTAAATACATATTCAATAACTCCTATATACTCTTCATTGTCATTTGATGTTGTTACAACATCAATACCTATTAAATCTTTAATATAATATGTATCGACCTCTAAAACTTTTTCTTTTTTTTCTATGTATAATAACTTATTTTTCAAAAGTACAGCTTCATCCATACTATTTACATTTTTAAATTTAATAATTAAAAAAGAATTTTGTATTTTAGAAGATTCAACTTCTAATTTTTTTTCTAAATTCTCATCTAAAAAATATACTTTAGTTTTAGATAACTTAGTTATATCATCAGTATACGGGTAAACTTTTACTTCACCCTTACAGCCATGTGTATTTGTAATCTGAGCTATTTTAAAATAGTCCATATTTTATTTAGACTCCTCTACATCAACAGATACTTTATTTGAATTTTTAGCAGCATATGCGTATATTAATTCTCTTATTGCACGTATAATTCTTCCTTCTTTACCAATTACTCTACCCATATCTTCTTTTGCTACTTTTAATTTAAGTATAGTCCTATTTTCTTGTTCAACTTCATCAATAGAAATTTTATCTGGAAATTGAACTAAATTAGTAACTATGTAACTTAATAACTCTTTATACATAATTTGCCTCCTATATTTCTACTCCTGCTTTTTTTATAAGTGCTCTAGCAGTGTCAGTAGGTTTTGCTCCTTTTTTTATCCATTCTGTTACTTTATCTTTGTCAACTATAATTTGAGCAGGTTCTACCATTGGATTATATGTTCCAACTTTTTCTAAAAATCTACCATCAGCAGGATATCTAGAATCAGCTACAACTAATGTATAATATGGATTTTTCTTTGCACCATCTCTTCTTAATCTGATTTTTACCATTTAAGTCACCTCCTTTAAAATATATATTATATTTTTTTATTAAAACTTTGGAATCTTCATGTTTTTAAACATACCTTGTCTATTTGTCATATCTTTCATCATTTTTTGCATTTGAGCAAATTGATTCATAAATCTATTTATATCTTCTACTTTATTTCCACTTCCAGCAGCTATTCTTTTTCTTCTTGATGCATCAAGTATTTTAGGATTTTTTCTTTCTTTTTTTGTCATAGAAGTAATAATAGCATCAATCTTAAGTAATTTACTCTCATCAAGCTCTGCTTCTTTTATTTCCTTTGGCACACCAGGAAGCATACCTAAAATTTGTTTAAAAGAACCCATTTTACGAATTTTTTTCATCTGTTCTAAATAATCATCTAAATCAAACTCATTTTTTCTTATCTTCTTTTCAAGATCTACAGCTTGCTTTTCATCAAAAGCCTCTTGAGCTTTATCAATAATAGATAAAACATCTCCCATACCAAGTATTCTTGAAGCAACTCTATCTGGAAAAAACGGTTCCAACTCATTTAATTTTTCACCAACAGATGCAAATTTAATCGGTTTACCAGTAATTGATTTTACAGAAAGAGCAGCACCACCTCTTGTATCAGAATCAAGCTTTGTCATAGTAATAGAATCAATACCTAAAACCTCATTAAATTTTTGAGCAACATTTACTGCCTCTTGTCCAGTCAAACTATCTACAACAAGCATTATTTCATGAGGTCTTACAGTCTTTTTAAGTTGAACCAACTCATTCATTAATTCTTCATCTATTTGTAATCTACCAGCAGTATCTAAAAGTATAACATCACATAATTTTGAAGAAGCAGCTTTTAAACTATTCTTTGCAATCTCAACTACATTTTTATTATCATATTCTGCATATACCGGTATAGATAAACTAGCTCCTAAAGTTTCTAATTGTTTTATAGCAGCAGGTCTATATACATCACAAGCAACCATAAGTGGTTTTTTATTTTCTTTTCTTAAGTAATTTGCAAGTTTACCACAAAGAGTAGTTTTACCACTACCTTGTAAACCAACAAGCATTATTATACTTGGAGGATTTGAAGAAATATTTAACTTAGACTCTCCATCTCCTAAAAGTGTAACCAATTCATCATTTACAATCTTAACAACTTGCTGACCTGGTGTTAAACTATTTAAAACATCTTGCCCTAAAGCCTTTTGTGAAACATTTGCAATAAAATCTTTTACCACTTTATAGTTTACATCAGCTTCAAGGAGTGCAAGCTTTATTTCTCTCATCATATCATTTAAGCTTTTTTCAGTAATTCTAGTCTCACCTTTTATTTTTTTTACTATATTTTGTAATTTATCTGATAAATTTTCAAACATATAATACCCCTCATTATATTTTACTTAACTTCTTGATAATTTTATTTCTTAAATTATCATCTTTAATACTATCACACATTGATATAACATCAGCAATTTCAAGTTTAATATTTTGCATACCTATAACATCTTCAAACATAGATAACATATGTTCACTAGATTTAATACTATCTCTTACTGCTTGATACGAAATGTCTAAATTTTGTGCTATTTCACGAAGAGATAAATCAGATATATAATATAACTCAAAGATTTGTCTTTGTTTTTCCGTAAGCAATTTACCATATATATCATATAAAATAGTAAGCTTAATATTTTTTTCCATTAAATCACCAAAATAATATGTGTAAAGCTAAAAAACTTTACACATATTATACATTAATTTATATATATTGTCAATAGTTAAATTTAATTTTTCTTTTTTGTTATATTCCTGAACCTTGTATAAGGACTGGGCGAAAAGAACCGCTCATGCCATACGTAACCGTAGTTCAAGTGAGAAGCAAAAACTCCTGCACCTGTGCCATCACCGAAACAGCGACCACGTGAGAACCAAGCACGTAAAGAATGACCTGTTAGTATAAAATCATTATTCCAACCTCTAGAGTATTGTGAGCCTTGTGAAGTATTTCTACTTGTATCTATTAACCAATCCAATCCTCCTGTATTTATATATGTTCCATAATAACTTGTTATTGTAGATGTTTCATACAATGCATCACCTTGTTTTTGTGAAAATTTTTCATATGTTGCTTGTGTGAGTCTCTTTCTTATTATATTTTGACTTTCTGCATATCCTGAATTCCATAAATCATTTCCTGCTGTTCCATAATATGCTCCGCCTTCTTTTTCTTCATCTCCTGGTTCATATATATCATAATACTTTTTATACTCTTCCTTTATTTTGTTATTACTTGTATATTTACTTGTTCCATATGTACCTATATAACTATTTCCATTATCTATAACTGCTGCTGTCATTTCCCATGCTCCACCACTCATATCATATACTCCATATATGTTATTTGTTGTACTTGCTTTTACTCCATTTGTTGTGTTATATTTTGCTAAGTTACTATTTCCTTCTGCTAATGCTCCACTATCTTTACTTACTCCTGCATACCCTGTTTTAAGCTTATATGAACCTGATGTCCAGTCACCATATGGGTTATTCCATGGTTCTTTTCCATACTGACTTGCTGTAAGATATGCTACTGCTCCCCATTCTGT
>CAZQJQ010000039.1:0-6111 GCA_964593045.1 uncultured Clostridiaceae bacterium | reverse complement strand
ACCTCCTCAGTTGATATATCTTTATAAACACCCAATGGATAATATGGAATACACTCGGTTCTAATTCTTTCAAGAGATTGGATTGGATCTAATCCCCAGTTGGTTGGACATGTAGAAAGAAATTCTACTATAGAAAAACCTCGTTTATACTTTTGATTTTCAAAAGCTTTTCTGACTGCTTTTTTTGCATCTTTTATATTTTTTATACTGTCAACAGAAACTCTTTGAGCTAATGCAACACCGTCCAAAGTTGCTAGCATTTCACAAACTCTTACCGGATATCCAGCAAGGGTGGTATTTCTACCTATTGGAGTAGTTTGAGTTACTTGACCTGGTAAAGTAGTTGGAGCCATCTGGCCGCCAGTCATTCCATAGGTGGTATTATTAACAAATATGACCACGACATTTTCTCCTCTTGTTGCACAGTGAACGGTTTCAGCGGTTCCTATTGCAGCCAAATCACCATCACCTTGATAAGTAAAAACATACTTATCAGGATGGGCTCTTTTAACTCCTGTAGCTATTGCAGGGGCTCTGCCATGAGGTGCCTCTATCATATCACAGTTAAAATAATCATATGCCATAACAGAGCAACCTACAGGGCAAACACCTATTGTATCTCCCTCAATATCCATTTCATCAATTACTTCTGCCACTAAACGGTGTATTATTCCATGAGTACAACCGGGGCAATAATGAGTTGGTGTATCAGTTAAGGCATGTGGTTTTTTAAAAACAACAGACATATTTACTTACCTCCCATATTCTCTATTACATTTAAAATTTCAGAAGGTGTGGGAATAATGCCTCCTGTTCGACCAAAAAATTCAACTGGAATGGAACAATTAACTGCAAGTTTTACATCGTCTATCATTTGTCCCATACTCATTTCAACACATAATATTTTTCTTGTGTTTTTAGCGGCATTAACCAATTCGCTTTTAGGAAATGGCCATAATGTTTTAGGACGTAAAAGTCCAGTTTTAATACCTTTAGATCTAGCTATATCAACAGCAGCTTTTGAAATTCTTGAAGTTGCACCATATGCAACTAAAAGTATATCTGCATCTTCAGTTAAATAACTTTCTGCTTCAGTATGATTTTTAATTATTTCATCATATCTCTTAAATCTATCGATTACTGTTTTTTCTAAATCATGTGGGTCTAGGTATAGAGAATTTATAATATTGTGTGGTCGTTTATTTTTATGTCCATCTGCAGCCCACGGTTTATTTGGTAATGAAACCTTAACTTTTGGAAATTCTACTGGTTCCATCATTTGTCCTAAAATACCATCTGTTAAAATTAATGCAGGAATTCTATATTTATCTGCTAGTTCAAACGATTTTATTGTCATATCAACCATTTCTTGAACTGAGGAAGGTGCATAAACCAATACATGAAAATCACCATGTCCAAGAGCACGAGTTGCTTGCCAATAATCTGATTGAGAAGGTTGAATTCCTCCTAAACCTGGACCACCTCTTTGAACATTTACTATAACACAAGGTAAATCGCTACCGGCAAGATATGATATACCCTCGGATTTCAAACTTATTCCGGGTGATGAAGATGAAGTCATAGCACGTACACCTGCAGATGATGCGCCTAAAACCATATTTATTGCAGCTATTTCAGATTCAGCTTGTAAAAATACACCGTTTTCTATATCAGGCATACGTTTTGCCATATATGCTGCAAGTTCTGTTTGCGGAGTTATAGGGTAACCGAAATAACATTTGCATCCTGCTATTAAAGCTGCTTCTGCAAGAGCTTCATTACCTTTCATGAGATTTTTATTCAATAAATACATCTCCTTTTAAATAGTTACTTTTCTATAGTAATTGCACAGTCAGGACACATCATTGCACAAAAAGTACATCCTATACAGGCGTTCATATCAATACACTGTGAAGTAAAATAACCTTTTTTATTTCTTTTTTCTTTTTGAATAATTATAATTTTTTTTGGACAAGCAGTAGTACAAAGGGCACATCCTTTACATTTTTCAAAATCGACTATCATTTTTGCCATGTACTAACTTCCTTTCTTTTTTATTCCCATATAGGTTTTATATAAATATCAACAGGTTTAAATATATCATAATTTTGTGAAATCTTATTATCTATTGTAGTGAATACAATTGGTAAATTTGAGATCTGTGAGATTTGTTTTGCAAATTCAAATGAGTTTAATACAGTATCTATTGTAGTTTCATCTCCTAAATTTGAATTGTTTATGATGCCAGTGTGTTTTATTTGAGATGCACTTTCAATATCATACATTAAATTTAAAGCTTGACGTGCTGTAGTTGTGAGAAATCTGTAAAAATTTACAACATAATACATATTTAATTCGTCTTTATATTCATTAATTATAGAAGAATATCGTCCCAATGCATATGCTCCAGAATCATCTCCGCCAACATCAATAATTATTTTTGAATTGCTACTTAAAATTGCATTTATATCAAAACAAAGAGATGGAATATCTAGATTTGAGTTTGCATATTTAGGTTTTATTAGTTCTATATTGTTATTTTTGAACAGTTCACTAAAATCAGATGTTCTAAAATATGGATTAACTATATCTAAATCAATAATTGATACATTTTTATATTTTTTTGAAGCTTCTAAAGCAAGGTTTATAGCTACATTTGTTTTACCTGATCCATAATGCCCTGTTATAATAGTTAATTTACCCATTATAACCTCCATAAATATTAATTAAAACATACATTATAAAAATATTTTTTAATATAACTTTATTATCTAACATTGATATATAATAAAGTTTATTTAGTAAGTTTTATATAAATTTATTTTAACACATAGTACATCAAAAATCAATGGTATTATAAAGACTTTTTATTCATTTATGTTAAAATATGCAACAAACATTGGGTTCTTACTCTAATATGTAATTATATGGTGCACGTTATAAACAATTTATAATGGTTTATATTATGCATAAAGTAAAATAAAAAATATTTTATTGAAATTTTATTGTTTATTATGTATAATATAATTAAGACTAATATGTGGATTTAAAATTATACCATATATTGATTTTGTAATTAATTCACAGCAGGTGTGTAATAATATTATAAATAAATTTTAATTTTTTTGTTATTATTTTATAGTTAAGTGATATATTTAATTTATTATATATTTTAAAAATAAATGATAAATTTCAGGGATAAGTTTGGGGGTGAAATTTATGTGGATATTACATTATGATGTAAGTGCTTTAATATTATCAATATTTATTTTAATAATATTTTATGCAAAAAAGAAAGTTTTTAATTTACAAAATAAAATGTTTCATAGATCTTTAATAGTTGTAATTATTGCAAACTTGTTAGATATATTATCAGCATTGAGAAATATATATCCAGAAAATCATGAATATTTTTTATTATGGACGTCAACTTCATTATACATGATTTTTAGATTGATGTCATCTTTTTTATTTGCATTATTTATAATGTCTCTTACATTTATAGTACCGAAGTTAAGTAAATCTTTAAAAATATTACTTCACCTACCTTTGATATTTACATTAATTATTATTTTGACTAATTATTTTACAAAAACATTTTTTTATATAGATAAAGACCTTGTATATCATCGCGGAAAGTTCATGTTACTATTTTACATTATAAATGCTTTTTATATGGTGTTTGCATTTGTATATGCATTTTTAAATAAAAAAGTTATGCCAAAATCTGTTTTGATTACATTATCTATTTGTATTTTAGTTGAAAAAGCTTTTTCAATATTTCAACTGTTATTTCCAAAATATCTTGTAGAATGTTTGGGTATTTCATTGAGTTATTTGATTTTAATGATTACTTTAGATAGCATAGATAGCTATATAGATCATTTAACTGGTATTTTAAACAGAAAAGCATTTGTAAATAATATGAACGATATATTAAAAAGTAGAATAAAGGTTTCAGTTTTATTAATAAATATTGAAGACTCCACATTGCTAATACATACTTTCGGATTGAAATATGTAAATGAAATGTTAAAAAATATTTCTAAATACTTGGAAAACACTGTTAAGTTAGGTGATTGTTTTTATTTAGGAGAAAAAAGTTTTGCACTTTATTCTTTTGATGGTACATCTAAGACAAATGAATTAGTATCCTTGGTTTTAGATAGATTTAATAAAAGTTGGAAAATAAGTGAGGTAGATATAGATGTTTCAATTAAGATGAGTATATTAGAGTGTCCTGAAGACGTTCAAAATGTTGATGATATACTGGATTATTTAGAGTTTTCTAAAAATATCAAAAATATTGATGAAAGTAAAATTATAATTGCAAAAGAGGTAAATAAAAGCGATAGAATAAGAAGACTTGAAATAGAGAGTATTGTTAAAGTAGCTCTAAAGGAAAATAAATTTGAAGTTTATTATCAACCTATTTATTCAAAAATAGATAAAAGAATAACTGCAGCAGAGGCTTTGATTAGGTTATATGATGATAAAATGGGTTTTATTTCTCCGGAAGAGTTTATACCTATTTCAGAAAAGAATGGAAATATAGTTAAAATTGGAAAATTTGTTTTTGAAACGGTCTGTAATTTTATTGCTACACATGATTTAAATAAACTTGGATTAAATTATATCTCTATTAATTTATCTGTTGTTCAATGTATGCAAAAGAAACTTGTAGAAGAGCTATTTTCAATTATAAAACAATATAATATAAATTCAAATCAAATATGTCTTGAAATAACAGAAACTTCAGCGGCATTTTCACCAGAAATTCTAAGTAATAATATAAAAACCCTTTCAGATGCAAATATAAAACTTTCTTTAGATGATTATGGCACAGGATATTCAAATTTAAGCTATGTAATGAATTTACCATTCAATATTATAAAGATTGATAAGTCTCTTGTTTGGTCATCTTTTGAAACAAAGAAATCAAAAATCGCACTAGAGAGTATTGTAACTATGCTTAAAAAATTAAATTTAACTATTGTTGCAGAGGGAATAGAAACAGAAGAACAAGCGTATGAACTTATTAGAATTGGCTGTGATTTGTTACAAGGATACTATTTTTCTAAACCTGTAAATCAAGAACGTTTTATAGAGTATATAAGAATAGTCAATAAAATTTCTTGATTAAATAATTTTATAGATTAAGTTTTCCCATAATAGTTTTGTGTTGATATCTATATCGCTTGGCAGAAGAGCTAAAGCCACTAAAATCGTTTCATTTGCAGAGTTATCTGTTCTAAGTAAAAGAGCGTAATCACCACTTATTTCTTTTACTATATATTCAAATGGTCCCATAAAAAATACCTCCTTAATTATTATACACAAGTACAATTACAATTATACTATAAAATTATTCAAAATGTTTTTCTAATTTGTGAATAAATGATTAGAATATCATTAGAAGAAAAGACAGAATAAAATTTTATTAAAGAAAAAAACAACAAAACCTGACAATAATATGAATTAGGTTTTGGTGTGCCCAGCATGGGCACACTCTAAAGGGTTAAAGTCCCTAATCTGCCCTAGTAGTGGGAAAGATATAGCTGAACACCAAGGGTGTTCGTCGTGAGGCGAAATCTGAAGGAAGGTGTAGGCAAAACTTCGGTCTGACGAATAGAAATCACATCAGGCATTAGTTAAGGATAAGACTGCCAAACAAGTTGAAGTCCAATAACTACTCGGAATTAACTAATGTAAATGTGGCAGATAAATGAAGTGGAAGAGTGTGTTCTTACCTGGGGAGGTCTCATAGATGGATATTAAAACATTAACTTAACAAAAATGTAGTATCTGTAGTAACAACGAACTATGAGAAGTCAGCAGAAGCCATAGTAGGAGGTGGTCGTAAGACTATCTGTGAAGGGCTGAACTTTAGGAGGATAGTAGTAAATGAAAGTTACTGGCAAAAACAATAATAGCAGAAGACTGAATACAGACTACCTACAAAAGGTATCTTCGGAAAAGAAAGAATATGTAGGAGTGCTTAGTGATTGTAAGATAACTGAAAACAACACTACCATCACGAATTTGTGAAAGTTCGTGAAAACTAAGGAACCGCCGTGTACCGAACGGTACGCACGGTGGTGTGAGAGGTCG
>CAZQJQ010000038.1:0-6914 GCA_964593045.1 uncultured Clostridiaceae bacterium | reverse complement strand
CATCCATAACAATTTTTCCATCTCTTAACCATATTGCTCTGTCACAAAAGCTCTTAACCTGTGCTTCACTGTGCGATACAAACACCATTGTTTTACCTTCAGCTTTTAGTTCTTTCATTTTATTTAAACATTTAGTTTGAAAATGAGCATCTCCGACAGCAAGTATCTCATCTATAAGTAAAATCTCAGCTTGTACATTAACAGCAATAGAAAAAGCAAGCCTCATATACATACCTGAAGAATATGTTCTAACAGGTGTATCAATAAATTCTCCAAGTTCAGAAAAATCAATTATTTTATCAATTATTGGATCAACATCTTTTTTACCAAGTCCATACATAGAAGCATTAAAATATATATTTTCTCTTCCTGTAAAATCAGTATTAAATCCTGCTCCTAACTCTATCATGCTTGATAGTTTACCATTTACTTCTATTGTACCTTTTTCAGGATATATAATTTTGTTCATCAGTTTTAAAAGTGTTGACTTTCCAGAACCATTTACCCCAATAAGTGCAACTGATTCCCCTTTATTTATATCACATGAAATATCATTTAATACTACATGTTTTGTTTTTTTATTCCTTTTTAAATTTGAAAGTCTCTCTTTCAAAAAATATGCTTTATCTTCATATACTATAAATTCTTTAGTAACATTTTTTACAGATATTGCAATATTATTTTGTTTTTTCTTTTTCTTTTTTGTCATATTTAGCTAGACCTCCTCAACAAAACGTCTTTGTAATTTATTAAATACTAGGTACCCTATAACTAAAACAACCAAAGATATTAAAAATACTTTTCCTAAATTTGCAAAATTTAACATTGTTTTTGTATATAATATATTTTGGTATTCTAACATAATTGATGTCATAGGATTTAACATATATATATTTAAATATTTAGCAGGAACCATAGATATACTATATAATATAGGTGTTGCATACATCCATATCATCATTATAGGGTTCATCATATATTGAACATCTCTTACATAAACATTTAATGCGGATAGTAAAAATACTATACCTAAAGTAAATATTGCTTGTACAAACACAATAATCGGAAGTAATAGCGCATACCATGATAAGCCTACTCCAGTAACAAGTAAAGCAATAACAATTATAACAAAACTAAAAAAATATTGTATTGTATTGGATATTACGATATATAGCGGTAATATTTCTCTTGGAAAATATACTTTTTTCAATATACTTGCATTATTCGAAACGCAGGTAGTACCATTTGCTATAGCATTTGCAAAAGTATTCCAAGGCATAAGACATATAAACAAATATATTGAATAATTTTCAATTCCCGTTTTAAAGATAAATTGGAAAACTATAGAATATACAACTAGCATCAATAATGGGTTAAGTAATGTCCATAAGAAACCTAAAAATGATCCTTTATATCTTCCATTTATATCTTGTTTTACAAGTGTTGCAAGCATATGTCTATATTCATAAATTTCTTTTATTTTCTGTATTAATTTCATAAAGTTACAATCTTCCTTCCTTATTTTAATAATTTCATAAATTCATCTTGTATTTTTTCCATTGTTTCTTCTGTATTTCCTTCAAATCTAGCTGTAATATTTGGTCCTGTATTTGAAGCACGAACAAGTGCCCAACCATCATTAAACTCAGCTCTTACTCCATCAATTGTATTAATATTATATCCTTTTTGAATACAATACTCTTTTATTTTTTCTATTATTTTAAATTTTTCATCATCTGATGACTCTATTTTAATTTCAGGTGTCGAATAATATTTGTTAATACCTAATAATAACTCACTTAATTTTTTATCTGAATTAGATAATATTTCTATAAGTCTTAAACCAGCATATATACCATCATCAATATTTGGCCATTTATCAAAGAAAAATACATGTCCTGATAGTTCGCTACCAAACTCAAATTTTCCTTCTTTCATTTTAGCCTTCATATATGAATTTCCTGTTCTATAGCATACTGGTTCACCTCCAAGCTTTATAATCTCATCAGGAAGTGATTTTGTACATTTTACATCAAACAAAGCTTGTTTATTTGATATTTTACCCATTATATCACGCCATATTATTATTGCATAATAATCAATGTATATCATTTTACCATTTTCATCAATTATTCCTACTCTATCACCATCCCCATCAAGGCCTATACCAATATCAGCTTTTTCATCAAGTACAGCCTTTTTTAATGCTTCGTTATTTTTCTCTACACTTGGATCTGGATGATGATTTGGAAAATCTGGATCAGAATCGCAAAATATATATTTAACATCTATGTTAAACATAGAAAATACATCTTTTACTATAACTGAAGTAGTACCATTTCCAGCATCAGCCACAACTTTTAGTTTCCTATTTCCAAGTTTTATACTACTTTTAATTAAATTTAAATATTTATTACGAATATCTACATTTGTAACTGTACCATTTCCTTTTTTAAATTCACCTTTTTCAACAAATCTTCTAAATTCTTGTATCATCTCTCCACAAGCATTTCCAAAATTATCAAACGCCATCTTAAAGCCGTTATATTCTTTTGGATTATGACTTGCAGTTACCATTATTCCTGGTAATATATTAATTTCTTTTTTTATTAAATCATAAGATTCAATTTGTGCTAAATAATACATAGGTGTTGTAACCAAACCTATATATATTACATCAACTCCTGTATTAGTTATTCCTTTTATAAGGGAATCAGTAAGAGGAACTGATGAAGCCCTATTATCATGACCTATAACACATTTTGTATAGCCTCTATCTTGTATGTATGAGCCAAAGCCAAGACCTACAGTATATGCAACTGTTTCATCTAAGTCTTCTCCATATATAGCTCTAATATCATAGCCTCTATATATATTTGGATTAATATTTTTATTTATTTCTAAATTCATATAACCAACTCCTGCCAAAGATTATATCATATATTCTGTTCATTTTCAAATATTTTTGTTGTTATTTAAGCTATTTTGACCATATAGATAAAATTATACTCAAAATAGATAATTAAATAAAAAAAACAATCAAGCAAAGAATTATAATATATGAATTGTTGTTGACATAAAACTAAAAATGTAGTATAATTTATTTATTCGAAAACTGATCCTATATTAATATATGAAGGAGGAAAATCATGACATTTGATATTTATCGGGGAATTTTAGAAAACGAATCCTATGTAAAATGCGAAAAAAAAATAAAAAACGGAGAAAACATTTCAAAACTATTTCAAGAAAGCAAGCTGATTTTCAAAATAACAAAAGCTGGTGGAATTGACACAAGAGAAACCTCAATTATAAAATTATCGTTTTTCACAAATGCTTCTGCAACTATTGAAATTTGTTTTAGAAAAAGACTCAGTTTTTATCAACCACTTCATATCACAAAAAAATTCGTTACAAAGGTTAAACCCGGAAATGTTGAGTGTATATTTGATATACTTTATTTAGATGATATTTTGGAAGATATTCTTATTAAAGTATATCCAGAAAATAAAACTCAACTTTTAAATTTGAAAGCCGAAGCTTAATGCTCCGGCTATTTTCTTTCCCATATCGTTGTAATTCCACATGGTAAAAACATATTGCTATCTTTTTGTTTAAGACCTATTTCATCAAAAATAATTTCTTCATTATTATCTACTTCTAAACCCAATTTTAAAACATTTGATATTATTGTACCTGAAAGTCCACCTGTATATGTATTTACCATAACAAATAAAGGATCCTCAGATAGCAACTCTTTACAAAGAGAAATTAAATTATATAAATCAGATTCAATACTCCATACCTCTCCATTTTTTCCTCTACCATATGAAGGAGGATCCATAATAATCACATCATACTTATTATTTCTTCTAATTTCCCTTTTTACAAACTTTACTACATCATCTACTAAAAATCTAACATTTGCATCTTTTAAGCCACTAGAATTAACATTTTCCTTTGCCCAATTTACCATACCTTGTGATGAATCCACATGACATACACTAGCACCTGCATAAAGGCAAGCTACTGTTGCACCTCCTGTATATGCAAATAAGTTTAAAACTTTTATATCTCTTTTTTTCTTAGACTTTTCCTCGGTAATTTTTTTAATCATATAATCCCAATTTACACTTTGTTCTGGAAAAAGTCCAGTATGTTTAAATCCCATCGGTTTTAAATTAAATACAAGTTCTTTATATTTTACTTTCCAATTTTCTTTTATATTTTTATATCTTTCCCAGTGACCACCACCGGTAGAACTTCTTATATATTTTGCATGAGCCATATTCCATAAATTAGGATTATTTTTTTTACTCCATACTATTTGAGGATCAGGCCTTATTAATATATACTCTCCCCATTTTTCAAGTTTTTCACCACTTGCCATATCTAACAATTCATACTCTACTAAATCTTTACTATAACGCATACATTTATCTCCTTTTTCATAATATTCTATAGGTGTTATATAAATGAAATTAATAATGTCAAACAAAAAAAACATATTATCAATAAAATCAATTATATATATTTTTATATTTTTTGCAATATCAGCAATACTTTTAATATTCCCAAACACATATATTTATTCAATAAAAAATAGCATAAGTATTTTTTTTGAAGGAATATTGCCATCACTTTTTCCATTTATGATACTCAGTGAAATAGCAATTAGTTCAAATATATTTGATAATTTTTCTAGAATACTTCAAAAGCCAATATCAAAACTTTTTAGAGTTTCAAAATATTCTAGTATTGCTATTATATCCGGATTTATATGTGGATTCCCTTCAGGTAGTAAAGCAGTAGACAGTCTATATGAACAAGGTAAAATATCAAAAAAAGATGCTAATATCCTTATCTCATTTATAAATAACTGTAACCCTGCATTTATAATATCCACTATTGGTATAATAGTATTTAAAAGTATATATATAGGACTAATTCTTGCAATTTCACACTATCTTTCATCTATTTTAATAGGAATAATATACTCAAGATATTATAACCTACATAATAATATTATACATGAAAAAATGTCAAATTTAAATACTAATACCAAAATATCATGTAATAACGAAGAAAATGTAATAAAAATACTAAAAAAAGCAATAAAAAACTCATTAGTTACTCTTGGTATTATATTTGGATACATAGCAATATTTAACCTTTCCTTTGATATTTTAAAATCAATAATATATAGATTTATGGAAAATGATATACTAATTGAATTTTTATCACCTATATTTGAAATAACTAGAGGTTCATATGATATATATAAAATTAATATTAACTTTAAATATGTTATTACAATTGAATCTTTTATGCTAGGATTTAGTGGACTTTGCATATTATTTCAAGTAGCATCTAGTCTTGACACATTAAACATACGAATAACAAAACTTATAAAATTTAGTATAATTCACGGTATAATATCAGCTGTTATCACATATATAATACTAAGCTTTACCCCAGTTATATATAAATCCAACATACCCGTTTTATCATCAATAGATAGAGGATATATTGAACTTATACAAAAATATAATGTGACCACATCATACATAATATCAATTTCATTCATTATTTTATTTATATCATTATATATGATATATAACATACTAAAAGACAAAGATAAAAATAAAACAAGATAAAAAAACAAAAAAAAGAAATAGTCACATAAAATGTGACTATCAAAAGAAGGGGGGTAACACTTATTTATGAGGTTACATTCATATTATTAGTAAAATAAAAAAAAATATACATATTTTTTTAAAAAAGGAGGAAATTATTTATGGATAAAAATCAACCATTTTTTGACCCATACAATTTTAACACAACAATGCCGCCAAATCCAAATATGCAAGTTCCACAAGAAATGGATATGGTTCAACAAGCTCCAAACCCTGCTATGTACTATGATCAACAATATATGTACTATAGATACTTAAATGAGATGTTAGATTACAAAATAAAACTTAAAGAATATGATAGATTAAGTAAAGAAAATAGTAAATAGTAAAAAATATACCTATACATAATATTGTATTAGGTATATTTTTTATTAACATTTATAATTAAATATTTACACAAATATTATTGTGATCATATTCCTGAGCCTTGTATAAGGACTGGGCGGAACGAATGGCACATGTGAGCGTTACCGTAGTTCATGTGAGAAGCAAAAACTCCTGCATTCGTACCGTTACCGAAATAGCCACCACGGTAGAACCAAGCATACAAAGCATGACCTGTTAGCATATAATTATTATTCCAACCTCTAGATGGTTGCCAACCTTGTGTTCCTGTTCTATTTGTATCTATTAACCAATTCCATGTATTACCAGTGGAATCTGCTGTATTATTTGTATATACCCCATAGTAACTATTTGACATTGACGTCTCATATAGAGCATCCCCTTGTTTTTGTGCAAATTTTTCATATGTAGCTTGTGTGAGTCTCTTCCTTATTATATTTTGACTTTCTGCATATCCTGAATTCCATAAATCATTTCCTGCTGTTCCATAATATGCTCCGCCTTCTTTTTCTTCATCTCCTGGTTCATATATATCATAATACTTTTTATACTCTTCCTTTATTTTGTTATTACTTGTATATTTACTTGTTCCATATGTACCTATATTACTATTTCCATTATCTATAACTGCTGCTGTCATTTCGTGTGCGCCACCACTCATATCATATACTCCATATATGTTATTTGTTGTACTTGCCTTTACTCCATTTGTTGTGTTATATTTTGCTAAGTTACTATTTCCTTCTGACAAAGCTCCACTATCTTTACTTGCTCCTGCATATCCTGTTTTAAGTTTATATGAACCTAATGTCAAATCTCCATATGGGTTATTCCATGGTTCTTTTCCATACTGACTTGCTGTAAGATATGCTA
>CAZQJQ010000037.1:0-7016 GCA_964593045.1 uncultured Clostridiaceae bacterium | reverse complement strand
ATATATTATTAATAAAATGATTATTATTTTCATTTTTATCACCTTTTTAATTTTATCATAATTTAAAATGATATTCAATATTCGATATTAAATTAATATAAACGAAAAAAAGTGCCCCTACTTTCGT
The DNA here is from genome assembly GCA_964593045.1 of uncultured Clostridiaceae bacterium. GTDB lineage: Bacteria > Bacillota > Clostridia > TANB77 > CAG-465 > JAOAHC01. The sequence goes on along the minus strand of CAZQJQ010000037.1, from coordinate 6,889 downwards.
AGAGGCGATTATAAGAGGTTGATATATGAAAACTAAGGTTTTTCCTCAGTCTGGCATGCTTTTTTAATTCCATAAACCTTTATTTGCATTTTTTGCTTTTGTTTGAGCAATTAAAAGTTTATCAAGTAGACTTACATTATCTTTTTCAATTTTTAATTTAACATATCCATCATTTATAAGTGATGCATTATATAATGTATCATCAAGATAGATATATGCATATAGTTTTGAATTTACTGTTTTTTTATTATCAAATGAAAGTACTATTTTTTTGTTTACTAAGTCTTCTTTCATTTTTTCTATTGCTTTTGATTTATATGAATCATCAAATTCAATTCCTATTAAATTAATACTTACTGTTGATGTTTGATCTTTTAATATAACTTCTCCGTTATTAGAGATTGAATCAACAATAAATGAATTTGATTTTTCTAATATACCTAAACTATTTATATTCTCGTTTATATTTTCGTTTAAAACTTCCTGTTTTAAAGAAGATGTTTCTTCTTCTTTTACTTCTTGATTTGTATTTGAAGTTTCTTCTACTTTTGCAACAACTGTTTCTTCTTCAGTTTTTGCTGTATTTTTTTGAGTTGATGCAAATACTAAATATGAACCACAACCAACAATTAAAAACAATATAGTGAATAAAAAAATAATTGGACCATATTGTTTTACATAAAATGTAGTTTTATTTGCATAGTACATATATCCACCTCCTCGTAACTATATGTATATTTTAACATATTATTTATGTAAAGTCAATAGTTTATTTAAAAAATGTTATATATTTATGTAAATTATATGTCGGCATTGTGCCATACGTTTTGAACATCATCGTTATTATCTAATTTATCTAAGAAATTTTGCAATTTTTCTTCTTCATCTTCATTTAGTTCTTTTTTAATATTTGCTATCATTTTAATATCGGCTTCTATAAACTGATATTTTTTTTCTAGTTCTTCTCTTACATTAGTAAAATCTTGGGGTTCAGTATATATTTCATAATATTCATCATTAGAAATAAAATCATTAGCACCTGCATCTAAAGCATCCATCATAAGAGTATCTTCATCTATTTCATCTTTTTTTTCTATAATTATATATCCTTTTTTATTAAACATATATCCTACAGAACCAGTTTGTCCAAGATTACCACCTGCTCTATCAAATATGCATCGTACATCTGCTGCCGCCCTATTTTTATTATCAGTCATTACTTCAACAATAACAGATACGCCGCAAGGTCCAAAGCCTTCATATGTTATTTCTTCATAGTTTGTATTGTTACCTTCCCCTGCCGCCTTTTGAATACATCTTTGTATGTTATCATTAGGCATATTGTTTGATTTTGCTTTTGCAATAATATCCTTTAATTTACTATTTACTAATGGATCCGCACTCCCTCCTGTTTTTACTGCAACTGTTATTTCTTTTCCAAGTCTTGAAAATATTTTAGCTTTTTGACCATCTACAGCTTCTTTTCTTCTTCTAATATTTGCCCATTTTGAATGTCCACTCATAAATTTTCCTCCTTTTTTGTATATATTATACTACATAAAAGTGTATTTTTCAAATTAAAATTTATATAACACTTTATACATATTGTAGTTTATCATAACTTTTTTTAAATAGTTTTGTGTTTCTTTGAATGGTAAAGTTATATTGTAACTATCAAGTTTTGAACCTATTTTTCCCTCTTCTATCCATTTATCTACATTACCAAGACCTGCGTTATATGCACAGATTGCAAGATAATAGTTTCCAGAATATCTTTCTATTAGATATGAAAAATATTTAATTCCTACTTCAATATTTGTTTCTTCATCATACAAATCAATGTCTTCTTCTTCATGTATTTCTATTGCAGTTGAATCCTTTATTTGCATTAAACCTTTTGCACCTTTACTTGAAGTAACATTATTATTAAATCCACTTTCTGTCTTTATAATTGAAAGAATAAGATATGGATCTACTCCATATGAATTTGATTTTTCTTCGACTATTTTAAAATAATCTAATGGATAAAAAAATTTTTTATATAAATTAAAAACTATATATATTATAACTATAGTGATAAGTATTATTAAAAATATTTTATGAATTTTATACTTATTACTATTTTTTGACTTAGGTTTTGTTTTTTGTCTTAGCATATAATCCCCTTTATTTTGTATCGTACCAACTTTTTCCTACATTTAAATCAATGTTTAGTGGTACAGAAAGCTCTATTACATTTTCCATACAGTTTTTTAAGATTTCTTTTATTATATTTACTTCATCTTTTTTTGATTCGATTATTAATTCATCATGAACTTGCATTACCAATTTTGATTTTAATTTTTTTTCTTTTATTTCATTATATACTTTATTCATAGCAAGTTTGATAATATCAGCAGCACTACCTTGAATTGGTGTATTCATAGCTATTCTTTCTCCAAATTGCAACACGTTTTTATTGCTTGCTTTTAGTTCTGGAATATATCTTATTCTTCCTAGAATAGTTGTTACATAACCATCTTCTTTGGCTTTAGCAACAGTTGACTCCATATACTCTTTTATTCCAATATATTTGTCTAAATAATTATTAATATATTTATTTGCATCTTTTACACTAGTTCCAATATTTTTTGCAAGCCCAAAATCACTGATACCATATACAATTCCAAAATTAACTGCTTTTGCCTTTGATCTCATTTCTTTTGTTACATTATTTATATCTACGCCAAATACTTGTGAAGCTGTTACAGTATGTATATCTTCGTTATTTTTAAAGGCCTTTATCATTGTTTCATCATTTGCAAGTGAAGCAAGAACTCTAAGTTCTATCTGACTATAGTCAGCATCTACTATTAATGAATAAGATTCACTTGTAAAGAAACTACGTATTTTTCTTCCAAGTTCAAGTCTTACAGGAATATTTTGTAAGTTTGGCTCTGTACTACTTAATCTACCAGTTGAAGCAACTGTTTGCATAAATGTAGTATGTATTCTTCCATCATCTGCAATTTTATTTCTTAGTCCATCAACATATGTAGTTTTTAGTTTTACAAATTGCCTATAATCTAATACTTTTGGAATTATTTCATGATATTCTGATAATTCTTCTAAAACTTCCTTATCTGTTGAATAACCAGTTTTTGTTTTTCTTTTTGTAGGAAGTCCTAGTTTTTCAAATATAATCTTACCAAGTTGTTGAGTAGAGCTTATATTAAATTCTTCACCTGCAAGAGTATATATTTCTTTTTGAATATCTAGTATATTTTTTGTTAAATCTATATCAAATTCATTTAGTTTATTTAAGTCAATATACATACCGTTATATTCCATATTAGCTAATGTTTCTACTAAAGGCATTTCCACATCATGATATAACATATACATATTAAGACTTTTTAATTTTTGAAGTATTATATCATATGAATAATATATTCCTTTTAAATATAGCGTTAAATTGAAATTTTCATCTTCGCTTAGGACATCATCTTGTTTTGTAGAACTTGTGTCTAATGTATCAAATAAAGAAATTTGAGTATTAGTTATTGAAGATATATTCGCATTAAAACTAATATCAAATAACTCTTCATATATTTTACTAAATTCATATTTTGTTTTATTTGAATCTATTAAATAATATGCTATAAGAAGATCAAAATTAAAGTTTGAAATAGTTGATATATTGTTATTAAACATATATAATATGTCTTGTTTTATATTATATCCTAGCTTATTTACTTTGCTTTTAGCAAATATATCAAGTAATTTTAGTCTATCATTACTATCTAATTTATCTAAATACACAGTATAAATAATGTTATTTGCTTCTGAATATATACTTATATATGAAATTTTTTTATTAGTTATATTTTGGCTTTTTTCATTTCTATTATCATATATATTTAAATAATATGATATTTTTTCTTCATTATTTAAAATATTTTCAAATTTTTGAAAATTTGTATCGCTTAAATTTGTTATGTTATAGCAAGTAGAGTGTGTAGTCAAATTTGGAATATTCAATTTTTTAGTTTCATTAACAGATATATTCAAACTATTCTCTACATCCGAAAAATCAAATTTTGCTAAAAACTTATTAAATTCTAGATTCTTAAATAACTTGTATACTTCCTCTTTATTAATTTCTTTTATTCTACATTCTTCATAATTTATATTAATAGGAACGTCTCTATTTATAGTGGCAAGAGTTCTACTAGTATATGCCATTTCTTTATCATTTTTTAATTTTTCTTTTATTTTATCTGATACATCAATAGTATTTATATTGCTATATATTGTATCAATATCATTATATGAGTTTACAAGTATATGAGCGGTTTTCTCACCTATTCCTTTAACTCCTGGAATATTATCCGAACTATCTCCCATAAGAGCTTTTACTTCTATTACTTGAGATGGTGTAATTGTATATTTTTCTTTTAAAAGTTCGGGAGTATATAGCAAATATTCTGTTTTTCCCATTTTACTTATAGGCATTACAACAGTTGTCAGTTGACTTATTAGCTGAAAAGAATCCCTATCTCCTGTTAATATATATGTTGCTATTTCTTTACTTTCATTTGATTTGGAAATTGTACCAAGTACATCATCTGCTTCATAGCCTTCTATTTCTAAAATAGAAATATTCATAGCCTTAAGCACTTCTTTTATAACAGGCATTTGGATTTTAAGTTCCTCTGGCATTGCTTTCCTATTTGCTTTATACTCCTTATACATTTCATGTCTAAACGTTGGTGCTTTTAAGTCAAAAGATACTGCTACATAATCAAATTTTTCTTTCTCTAGCATCATCCAATATATATTTAAAAAACCATATATTGCATTTGTATAAAGGCCATCCTTTGTTGATAACATTTTTTTATTCATAACTCCATAGAATGCTCTGTTCATAATGCTATTTCCATCAATAACTAAAAATTTTTCCATAATATCCCTCACTTATATAAATCTTTCCCAAACAATATTCGCTATCTCTGTACCTCTTTTGGTCAAAATATAGTTATTATTTTCAGTAAGTTTTAAAAGTTCAAGTTTTAAAAGTTCTTGCAACTCTTTTGAAAATATCTCATGTATGTCAACTTTGAATCTATTTTTAAATTCTTTAACATTTACACCTTCTTTTAATCGTAAATTTAAAATAACAAACTCTTTCATTAAATTTAAATTATCAAGAGGTATAGATTCTAAAACTATTGGTTTATTACCCATTACATTATCTATATAATTATTTATTTCTTTAATATTAGAATATCTAGTTGCATTTATATAACTTGAAGCATTAACACCAAAGCCTAAATATTCTCCTTGTTTCCAGTAATTTAAATTGTGTTTTGAATAATATCCTTTGATCGCATAATTTGATATTTCATATTTTATAAATTCCATAGATTGTAGTTTTTCTTCTAACATATTTTTCATTTCATACTCTTCATCTTCATTAACCAAACTTAAAAATCCTTCATTTAACAAAAACTCTAGTTTAGTATTTTCATGAATTTCTAGATTATATATAGATATATGTTTAATATTATATTTTTTAATTAGCGTTTCTAATTTATTTAGACTAGTTTTAAAACGTAAAACATCAAGACCTGGTAATGGATATATAACATCAATGGAAATGTTTTTAAAACCAATTTTCGTAGCATTTTCAAGCATAATTAATATATCATTATAACTATGTTTTCTACCAATATTTTTTAGTATATCATCTTCAGTAGATTGCATACCAATACTTAACCTATTTATTCCATAGTCATAATAACATTTAAGCTTTTCATAATTAATAGTACCAGGATTTATTTCAATTGTTATTTCTATATCTTTTAAACCACATTTTAAAAAAAGTTTAAGAGTATCTAATATCTGCAAAATATATTTGTCTTCAATGTATGAGGGAGTACCTCCCCCTATATATATTGTAGTAATATTTTTACAAGATAAAATCTCAGCATTATCAATTATTTCCTTACATACAGCCTCAACATATTTCTCTATATATGTATCCATGTTTGTATATGAAACAAAATCACAATAATAACATTTGGACATACAAAAAGGTATATGTATATATACTCCAATATTATCTGTCATTTGATACCTTCCTTTTTATCTATATTATTTGCTAAATCAATTAACTTATCAAGTCTATGTTTTATTCCTGACTTTGTTAATCTATTATTACTATTTGTTAATTTAGAAAGTTCATCTAAACTTGAATTTTTATTGATTAATCTCAGATTAGCAACATACTTTAATTTATCATCTAAAATATCAAATCTACCACTTTGTTTTAATTTATTAATAGCATTAATTTGAATTAAAGATGTTTTAACAGTCTTTGCAATATTTGCTGTTTCACAGTTAATATTTCTGTTTATATTGTTTTTTACATTTTTTTCTACTCGAACTTGTTCAAACTTAAGTAATGAAGTTGATGCTCCTATTATACATAGAAAATCAGAGATTTGTTCAGAATCTTTTAAATATACCACATAACTATATGAGTTTTTACTTTTTCTCTTAATATATTTTGGAGTAAATTCTAAGAATTCAAGTAAATTTGTAAGATAATCGGCACACGCTTTATTTTTAAGTATGATTTCAAAATGATAATCATATATTGGGTCAACGATACAACCACTAGATAAATATGCACCCTTTAATATACTTTTAATATCATTTTCTGATAAAAATGAAATGTCAAAAAAACTAGCATATTCTTTATCAATATCACTTTTTTTCAAAGACACAGTAAGATATTCGCCAAAAGCTTCAGCTTCACTTCTAAAATCTTTATTTGACAGATCACTTAATATTTCATCTTTTATATTCTGTGAAAACGACATATAACCACCCTATCATTTCCTCC
>CAZQJQ010000036.1:0-7058 GCA_964593045.1 uncultured Clostridiaceae bacterium | reverse complement strand
AGAGTGCACAAGATAGCAATAATAAGTGGTTATATATTCCAAAAGGCGAGGGTGTTGCGATATCTGATGTTACATATCCAGATAAAACTCTTACTATTAGCGATGTATATTCAGATGTAAGTTCGGCTTCAAGTAGCGAAAAATCATATAGTGATTTTACTATATATAAACAAGCAAGTGAGTCTTGGGGAAGCACTGCTTTTTCGGGAGGTACAATAGGAAGTTCAGGATGTAGTTTAACTGCAACTTCAATAATACTTAGTGGTTATGGCTATAAATATAATCCAGGTACATTATTGGATGCAGCAAAAAAAAGTGGAAAAACAGACTTTTATTTAACATGTCAAGAAATCGCCTCATATTTTAGTAATAATGAAATTGTTACTAAAGGTAAAATAAATACAGAATATAAGGAGTATGATCCTGATGAAAGTAAAAGTAAAATACTTAAAGCTTCTGACATAAAAAAGATAAAAGATAATTTAAATGCAGGAAGACCGGTTATAATATTAGTTCAAGCTGGTGGAAAGATTGGAGATCATCAGCTTACATGCGGACATTATATGACTTTACTTGATATAAAACAGCAAGATGGTAAAACATGTGCATATGTAGGAGATCCGGGCTGGTCTGGTTCAAATACAGATGGTTGGAAAGTCTTAGACTTGACAAATGGTAAAATAGATAAAGCAGTTATAAGAGGTTATGTTCTAATTAAGTAGGGAGGTATATATGGATGAGTTTATTGAACTTGTAGGTAAAAAAAACATTATAATATTTTGCATTGTAATAATTTTAATTGTATTAACTGTATATGGTGGAGTTAAATTATATGAATATTATGATATTAAATCTCAAGAAGAAGCATTCCAAGATCAGACAAGAAAAGCAGATGAGAGTATAACGAAAATAGAAAGTAAGAGTACGACAACTGCAATTAAAAAATCGGTAGATAGATTTTTAGATGCATATTCAACTCAAAATAATGAGATTGTATATAATATGCTTGATAAAAAGTATGTAAAAGAGTATAATATAACTGAAGATAACTCAATACAAAATTTTGGGAAAATAATAAAAGATTCAGAATACACAATTGAGAAGGTGTATACTACTGATTTGACTATTAATATATATATGTATTTTGTATATGGTTCAATTTCAACAAATAATGAAAAACTAAATTTATTTATATATGTTGATCAATCACAAGGAACATTTAGTATATCTCCAATGGGATATACAAATGAAGAATATATAGAGTATAGGTCTGATGTCCCTGTTATCACAAATAGAGATAAATTAGAGTTTGAAGATGAAATAGAAATGAATGTATCTAATTATTATGAATATATAATTATGGAAGAATAAAACTGGAATGGAGTGAAACTAATGTCAAATGATAATAGTAGACAAGATATCACTATAAATAAAAAAGTGGTAAGAAAGCAAAGAAAAAATAATGAGCAATCTAAAAAATCTAATTATTCAATTAGTGAATTAGAAGAAATTAAAAAAAACGAACAAGTTGTTGAAATGTATGTTGATAGTGTTGATGAAAATCTAAACTTAATTGGTATAATAGGTAAGGAGATTAATGCTATTATGCCAAGGGATGAGATATCTACAGTTGTGGGAGATGATGGCTTAGTTTCCGAAAAGCATGTTCTAAACAAAAAAGGAAGAATAATAGAGTCATGTATAAAGGACATATATACTGAAAATGGTAAAACAACTGTAGTATTATCTAGAAAAATACTTGAACTAAAAGTAAGAAGATGGATGTATATGCATTTAAAACCCGGTATTAAGATGAAAGGTATAGTAAGGAGTGTAACTGAATATGCAGCTTTTGTTGATGTTGGTGGAGGAGTTACAGGAATACTAAAATCACCAGATATATCAGATATGTATGTATCTAAAGTATCTGATATTATAAAACCAGGGAAAAGGCTAAATGTAATTGTTAAAAAATATGATAGAGATACTGGTAGAATAGAGCTTAGATGTAATGAGTTTGAAAATTCTTATGAAAAAATGATTAAAAATTTATCAGAAGGCGATATAATTGAAGGTGTTGTAAAGAGCAGATCAAGGACAGGTATATTTATAGAAATAAAACCAAATCTGCTTGGAATAGCTGAACATATGAGTGGTATAGAAGAAGGACAAAAAGTACTAGTTAGCATAAAAAGAATAATACCAGAAAAGAAAAAAATTAAACTTGTTATAATAGGTTAGGTAATTTCATCTAATAATTAGATGATTACATATATTGTTAAATTTTTAAATTAAAATTTAAGGGAGGATAAAAATGATAGATGACAAGGAAGTAAAAACAGCGGTATCACCTTTTGCTGTAAGAGAAAATGAAGTAAAGGTATTTGATGGAAAAGAAGGTTTTGCATCAATAAATCAAGTTGTATTTAAAATGGATATGGGATATATAAATGAATATCATATTAAAGCGCTTGAAGTGGTAAATGAGTTTGGATTTGTTACATCAAGACAAGTAACACAGGTTCTAGATTTTAGAAAAAAATTAGAAGAATTTGAACAAGAAAAAAGACAAGATAAAGTTTCAAAATGGCTAGAAGATTTGACAAAATCAAAAGTATTAGCAAGGTATTTTTTTCAAAGTGAATCAGGAAAAAGTTCATATAGGGCTTATTCAATGGATAAAATTGCAACATATATATTGAAGCAAAGAAATATAGCTCCAAATTGGCAACCAACAGATAACACAAAACCAGCATATGCAGTAAAAAGAAAATTAGCTGGTAATCAAATAGTAATAGCTTATATGCAAAAAGTCGCAGCTTTTTTAGATATTAATCCTAATATATTGTTATATTCTAAAAAATATAATGTTAAATTTAAACCTACAGGTGGACTTATAAAACTAAAAGATAACACAAAAGAATATGATTATGTATTTGAAGTAGTAAGAAGAAATGAAGATTGGCAAAATATGTTTGCTGAAAAAGTGCAGTTATATTCCGATTTTTACGAAAATTTTGCAAAAACAGACTGTGGTTTTATGGAATTACCACAACTTGTATTTGTAGGTGAAGATGTTCAACATTTAGGTGAAATGTTCAGGATTATAAAAAAAGTAAGTAGTGTACTAAAAGATGAAGAAATGTATTTTACAACTGACCTAAAACAACTAGATAATTCATTAGAAGAATCAATAAGTATTTTTGAATTAGAATCAGATAGTAAAAAATATAAATTAATTAATAAAAAATTAGATATACTAAAACCAGGTGAAAACAATAATACAGATACAATAAATACTAATCTAAAATTTGATCCAAACATGATTGTTGAATAAAGGAGAAAAAACAATGGTAATTACTGCAAGGGCCATAATAAATATTAATAATTCTTATTTATTTATAAAAAGGACAAATAAACCAAATAGTAATTATAAAGAGTTTTATGCATTCCCTGGTGGACACGTAGAAGAAAATGAAACAATAGAAGAAACATGTATACGTGAAATAAAAGAAGAAATAGGAATTGATGTAAAAATAGCTAAAGAATTCTATATAAATAAAAATGAAGATATGAATACAACAGAATATTATTATTTGGTAGATTATGTTTCGGGTAAAATAGGTAGTGGAACAGGACCTGAGTTTACAAATAGAGATGAAGAAAGATATGGTAAATATGAAGTAGTTTTAATAGATAAAGATAAATTAGAAAGTTATGAAATATTACCAAAAAATATAAAGGCTATGCTAATAGATTATATAAAATAGAAGAATGAGTAGATTTTTAAATCTACTCATTCTTTTTCTTGTTTTTCTTTATAACCGGTGTTTCATATGTTTCTGTTATTGCACCACCGTTTGAATTAGCATTATCAAGTTCGGGCTCAGTACCAAAATCTATTTCAAAGTCATCACCTAAAATATCTGATGTAATAGTATCAGGATTTGCAAAGACTTCTTCCTTTTTGTTTATATCAGCACTACTTATATTAGAATTTGAAAATCCTATAACTGGTTCATCACCAAGTTTTTTTAGTCTTTCTGAAAGCTCAGAAGTAGTATTTGTTCCAAATAATAAATCATCATTATCAGTATTATCGCTATCATTGAAAGTAATTGTAGGTGATACAGGTTTATTCATCATATACTTTTCAAAATTATACATTGCTGCTGGATGCATATTTTTATATCTGCTATCTAAGAAACTAGTTTTTCCTTTACCATATACTGATTTTCCTTTAGCATCTTTAGTTTTGAAAAATACTGCTCCAAAACCTAGATTTTGAATTTTATATCCTTCAGCTCTTTCTTTTTTCTTCATTTTTAATGTAGTTTTCTTTTCTACAATACCTTTTGATAAATCAAAACTAGAGTCAAAATCAGGTAGTTTTTCTTTACCAAAAGCTGCTTCCCAATATAGTGTATCTTCAGGAACTGTATCACCAAATACAATTTGTGTTTTGGTATTAGCAAGAACAGTTTGTCTATAGTAACTACTATTTTTACCACCTTTTTCAAGCTGTGATAAGTTTTGTATTGCTATTGTAACACCACATCTATATTTTCTAAATAACGTAAACATAACTTCCATATCTTTATTAATATATTCAGGGAATTCATCTATGTATAGAAAATGAGGAGTTCTTGTATCTTCAGTGCCTTTTCTTCTAAGTACAGCATCCTGAAATTGTAATATGAAGAACATACCAAATGCTTTAGACTGAATTATACCAAGTTCACCTTTTCTAGAACATGCGGTTATAACATTACCATTTTCTAGAGCATTGTCAAAATCTAATATATTTGTTTTGCCACAAAGTGCTTTTTTAAGACCTGGATGTCTTAGTAAGTTATTAAGCTGAGTTATTGCACCATATAAGAATTTTTCTGTATCTTTTCTACCACTACCTCTAGTACCAGGTATTTCATATCCATTAATATTAAGAGAAGGCTTATAGAAATTCTTTTCAAAGTATTTAATAAGTAATCTGTATTTTTGCTCAAGTTCAGGAATTTTTTTCATTTCTTCAGTCATTTCTTCAACTCTATCAAAGTTATATAATAGTTCAAGCATGTCTTCAAGACTTGCTATTTCACCATTATTTAAAACGGGATGCATTTCTTTTAAAAGAATTGCCAAGTTTTGGAATGCATCAAGAGTAACTTGTGTAAAGAATGGATCACCTGGAGAACCTCCACCTTGATCTTCATACATTGATTTTAAAACATCCGCAATAACTGATGCAACTTTTGCAGCATCTGGTATCGCAAATGGGTTAATACTTAAAGTTTCTTCAACATTACCAGGGTCTATAGATAAAACAGGAATTTCAAAGTTTTTAGCAACACCAGTAAAATCAGATATAAATTTACCATCGTTTTCAAGTACAGTTATTCCCAGATTTTTATAAACCACATCACCTGTAGCATTATCTGTATATTGTATCATGTTTTTTACTTGCATGATAAATTGTTCTTCCATACCCCTCTTAGGTTTTAGAAAACTTAAATCAAAATTTTTATTAACATATTTATTATCATATGGACCTGAAATATATGAAATTCCTTTTTTTAATAATGAATAGCCTAATTTTTTTGAATATTCTCTGAAAAAATATTTTTTTTCTAAATCAAGAGAACTCATAGGTAAAAGTACAGTTGCAGTTTTACCAGTACCAGTAGCACCTTGTACTAAAGTAGCTTCATATCTTTTCTTTTCTGGTACAGTTATTGGAATACCAGTACCTTGTTCAGTACAAATAACTGTCTCACAAGAAAAAGCACCAGTATCTCTTACAGAAGCTTTTGATGAGATACCACTAAAACCACCTATAGCTTTAGGCAAATCATCATCTCTATATATGTATAGGAAATAATCCACAAGTGAAAAAATTGCAATAAATGGAATAACCATACTTAGAGTTTTAAAAGCTGGAGCAAATAATTCGGGATATGTAGCTAAAACTTTTGCATAGTTTGGAAGTTTTTCAACAAGCCACCAAAGAGCACTGTTTATATATGTAGAAACCATTGCTCCTACAATAATTCCAAGTAATGTTACAGTTACTATGTACATTCTTACTTTGTTCATATCACTTCTAGGAATACCAGAATTTACATAAAATGAAAATGCAAGTACTGGTATAAAAAATATTATAGGGTATATAAAAGGAGAAATAGATTGACTAATTCTAGGGTCTCCTATTAAAAACCTAAATATTGTAAGTAATGATATCAAAGCAAGAAATATTGTAAGTATATAAAAAATGTACGTCATAACTTTATCTGGGTTTGTTTTTATATGTAGTTTCTTAAAGATATCTTCTATCAAAAAAATCACCGCTTTCAAAAATTAAATTATAATCAGTATATAATCTTTATTAGTATATTGATTTAATTATATGTTTCATATATAATATACTATATAAAGTCAAAAATTTCAATACTTTTAATAAACTTTATATATCAAAGAAGGAGAAAATATGAAAATAATAGTAGGACTCGGAAATAAAGGAGAAGAATATTTAAAAACAAGGCACAATTTAGGATTTATGTACTTAGAACATCTTGAAAAAAAATTAGATTTTAAAATAGTAAAAAAAGAACATGAAGCATTAACTAAAGTTATAAATATAGAAGGTAAAAAGGTTATGTTTGTAAAGCCACAAACGTATATGAATTTAAGTGGTAATGCCGTACAGAAAATAAAAAAATGGAATAAAATACAAAATTCGGATCTTTTAATAATATATGATGATATTGATATACCTTTTGGTGAAATAAGATACAAAGAAAAAGGGAGTGCTGGTACTCATAATGGAATGAAAAGTATAATAACTTCACTTTCATCAGAAGAAATCTCAAGAATTAGGATTGGTATTGGCGGTATAAAACATGAAAATGAGGATCTTGCTAATTTTGTATTACAAAAATTTAGAAAAGAAGAATTGCTAAAATTAGAAGAAATATTTCTAAAAGTAGATGAGAAATTGAATGAATTTCTGTCAATATTTTAGGAAAATGTCCTAAAAATTTTCAAACATTTGCGGGAAAATA
>CAZQJQ010000035.1:0-7411 GCA_964593045.1 uncultured Clostridiaceae bacterium | reverse complement strand
AAATTTAGTTATATCATATAGAGGTTTCAAGAACCTAACGAAAATTTACGCGATCATCAATATTTTTGATTTTGACAAAAGAAAAAAAATATGATATAATTTCAAATACAAAATCGGTATATTAATAAACTTTAATAAGGAGAGAGTGCAATGAAAGAAATGAATTTACCCAATAAGTTAACAATGGTGCGGATTATCTTAGTCCCAGTTTTTGTGTTATTTATGTCCTTGCCAGGTAATCTTAAGTATTTTGCTTTGTTTACCTATATTTTAGCATCTATAACTGATGCATTAGATGGGCATATAGCAAGAAGCAAAAACATGATTACACAGTTTGGAAAAATCATGGATCCATTAGCTGATAAATTACTTGTGTCATCAGGATTTGTGATGCTTACCGCTTGTGGCACTGTCCCTGGATTTATAACTGCAATAATATTATTCCGTGATTTTACTGTATCATCACTTAGAATGTTTGCGGTAAATAAAGGTGGAAATGTTGCAGCTGTTTGGAGTGGTAAGATAAAAACTGTATTTCAACTTGTTGGAATAAGTGTTGGTATTTATGCACTGGCAAGCAATTATACAACAGTAAAAATGTTTGATTTTATTCATGCAAGCGGTGCACAAATGGTTGTTAATTTAATTTTTACAGTAAGTATATTGATTGCAACCATTACTACAATATGGTCATTGTTCGATTATTTTTTAAAATTTAGAAAATATATTGATGTGACAAAATAGCATTAAAACAGACTCTTAACCGAGTCTGTTTTATATTTTTCAAAAAAATATTCTAAAATATTGAAATAGATAATATTATATGCTATAATTTACAAGTAGTTATTTATAGGGGCATAGTTCATCGGTAGAATAAGAGTCTCCAAAACTCCAGAGCTAGGTTCAACTCCTAGTGTCCCTGCCAATTTTTAATAACTTAGATTTAAATAAAAAATATCAAGGTACTCATATAATTATTTTAAAGGATGTAGTAGTATGTATTATAATAAATATGAAAGTGATAGAATTTATTTATCACCAATGTGTGTAGATGATTATCAGACTTATACAAGATGGATTAATGATGAAACCCTATCAAGTGGACTTGGTAATTTTAAATTTAATATTACAGAGCTTAATGAAAAGGAATGGATTGAAAATGTATGCAAAAAAGGTGAGCATCATTTTTCTGTAATTAGAAAAGAAGATAATAAGTTATTAGGAACATATGCTTTAAGTATAAAAGACAATGTTTCAAGAAGAATGCATGTTGGTGGATTTATCGGAGAAAAAAACGAACGTGGAAAAGGATATGGTACTGAAGCACTAAAATTAATAACTAAATTTGCTTTTGAAATATTGAATGCAGAAACAATTTTTTCTGGAATTTTTTCTTTTAATGAAGCATCAATTAAATCGGCCAAAAAAGCTGGTTATTCAGTTGCTGGAAAGTACAGAAATGCATATTTCTATAACGGAAAATTTCACGATGAAATATGTATTGAAATTACAAAAGAAGACTATGTAGCAATAAAAAATAGTAAACAATAAAATTAGAGCTGTTTATAATATGCTACATTTATAATTAATATCTGATTTATGTCACTTATCTGGTGTATTATTTATTAATATACTACAAGTAGGTGCTAATTATATAATCATTAAAATAAAACTTATTTGATATTTATATTATCTTTAAGTTTTATTTTTTAACTTTCTGAACATATTTTTGTAATAATATTGAAATATTTGAAAAAAAGTTATATAATAAGGAAGAATTTAGGAGGTAATGTATGAAACAAATTTTAACAATTATTATTGTGATAATGGGTGGAATAATAGGAGTAGCTTTGGGGGATATGTGCTCAACTATAAAAGGTCTTAGTTGGCTTGCAATTGGAGGAGAAATTGGATTTAAAGATCCTCTTGTTGTAAATTTATCATTTTTAGAATTTACTATAGGAATATGGTGTAAAATAAACATAGCAGGAGTTATTGGTTTACTTTCTTTTGCACTTGTTTCTAGAAAAGTTTTAAAATGGGCAAAAATATAGTAAAACTTCCGGTCGATGATAGGCCATATGAAAAATTAGAAAGATTAGGTAGTGAAAATTTAAGCAATTCTGAGTTGCTTGCTATAATAATTAAAACTGGAACAAAAGAACTAAACTGTTTGGAAGTCGCTCAAAATGTTTTAACTACTGATAAAAATATAGATAATATATCTGATTTAGAACATTTAAATAATTTATCAATACATGAGCTTATGAAATTTCCTGGCATTGGTAGAGTAAAAGCAATACAAATAAAAGCTGTTGTTGAACTTGCAAAAAGAATTTCATATAGTAGTAAAAATGTGGACAAGTGTAAAATAAATTCACCAAAAGATATATTTAACCTTGTTAAAAAGTCATATATTGGAAAGAAACAGGAAATAATAAAAACAGTTCTTTTAGATAAGTCAAACAAAGTTATCTGTGTTGTTACAAATTCACTTGGAAATATAGATTCTGTTATGATAGGGATAAGAGAAATATTCTCTGAGCCAATAAAACAAATGGCAGCTTCAATTATACTTGTACATAATCATCCAAGTGGAAATACAACTCCAAGTAAAGAAGATATAAAATTTACAAAGATGGTTGTACAAAATGGAGAGATATTTCAAATTAAAGTTTTAGATCATGTTATAATAGGCAACAATAGTTATAGTAGTTTAGTAGAATTAGGATATATATAGAAGAATATGGGGGTATTTTTATGGGTTTAGTCTCAAAAGATATAGGAGTTGATTTAGGTACATCTAATGTCAGAGTTCATGTTAAAGGAAAAGGTGTTGTACTAGATGAGCCTGCTGTTGTAGCAATAAATAAAATAACTGGTGAAGTTTTAGCTGTGGGAAAACAAGCAAAAGAAATGCTTGGTAGAACTCCTGATAATATTATTGCAATAAGACCGTTAAAAGATGGCGTAATTGCTGATTTTGGAGCAACCAGGATGCTACTTCAGTCTTTTATATCACGAGTTATACCTAAGAGTTTATTTACAAAGCCAAGACTTGTAGTATCAATACCTGCTGGAATTACAGATGTTGAGGAAAGAGCAGTAGAAGGCGTTGTATATAAAGCGGGAGCTAAAGATGTATATTTTATGGAAGAAGCAATGGCTGCGGCTATTGGAGCAGGACTTAAGGTTGAAAAGCCTGAAGGCTGTATGATTGTAGACATAGGTGGTGGAACAAGTGAAATGGCAGTAATTTCACTTGGTGGAATTGTTGTATCACATTCAATAAAAATAGCAGGAGAAAAATTAGACAAAGATATAGTAAATTACGTAAAAACAACTCATAATGTTATTATTGGTGATACTGAAGCAGAAGAATTGAAAAAACAAATAGGTGCAGTAACTGCTACAATGACTGAAGAAAAAATGACTGTAAAAGGAAGAAATTTAGTAAACGGGTTGCCAGCAACTCTAACTATAACAACATCAGATATACAAAATGCAATTTTAGATTCAATAAATGAAATTATAAAATCAATAAAATACACATTAGAGCAAACACCTCCAGAATTATCATCTGATATAATGGAACAAGGAGTTATAATTTCTGGTGGTTGTTCACAACTTAAAAATTTAGATAGATATATAAGTAATGAATTAGGAATACCAGTGCATATTGCAGAAAATCCAATGTTATGTGTTGCAAAAGGAGTAGGTGCAGCATTAGATAGTATAGAAGTTTTAAAGAAGGCTGTTAAAACAAGAAAAAGATAAAAGGTAGGATAAAATATGATAGATTATGGCTATAATTTTTCGTCTAAAAAAGAAAAAAGAAAAAAGAAGATAATTTTTGTTGTTATATTTTTAATTGTTGTAATAGCATTTACTTCTATTTTTTTTAGAAAATCAAATAATAATGTTATAAGAAGTGTTTCAAATGTTATATCTTATCCTTTTGTTTTTATATATGATTCTGTAACTGGTATATTTTCAAATATTGGAGATAAATTTGCAAATACCAAAAAGTTGACAGAAGAAAATGAAAACTTAAATAGTAAGATCAAGGAATTGGAAGCACAAGTTTTAGAAAGTCAAAGAATTTTAGATGAGAATACTTCTCTTAAAAAAATGTTAAGTATAAATACAGTATATCAACATTTTAAATTAAAATATGCAAGTATAGTAGTAAGAGAACATGATAATTGGACACAGACTTTTGTTATAAATATAGGTGAAAAAGATGGTGTTAAACTAAATCAAGCAGTTGTTCATGCTGATGGGCTTGTAGGATATATATCAAGTGTAAATGAGAATACAAGTGTTGTTACAACCATACTTGATCAAATGGCATCAGTAAGTGTAAATATTAGTACAATAAATGAACCAGCTATATTAAAAGGTGACCTTAATTTAAAATCAAATAATAAATTAAAATTAGAATATATTCCAATTGGTGCTCAAGTTTCAGTTGGAGATATGTTATATACTTCAGGACTTGGCTCTACATATCCTAGCGGCATACCAGTTGCAAAAATAGAAGAAGTAGTAAATGATAAAAACGATATAGACAGATATGCAGTAGCAACTACTTGTGTAAATATACGTACAATATCAGAAGTTGGAGTAATAACAGATTATTAAAGTGGTGATTAAATGAAAAAAATATTAGCATATATTGCTGTAATTGTATTTGTAATAGCAATATATTTAGTTCAATTATATATTATTGATTCAAAAACGTTATTTGGTGTAAAACCTAATTTGTTATTAATACTTTCTGTCACAGTTAGCTTGTGGTATGGATTATATGTAGGTTCGGTTTTTTCTTTTTTAACTGGCTTTACATTAGATTTAATATTTGGAAATGCTTATGGACTATTTACAATTACATATACAATTATAGGGGTAATAATAGGATATATAAACTATAATTACAGAAAAGAGAATAAAGTATCACTTATATATATAACAATATTTGCAACAATACTATTTGAAATAATTGAGTCAATATTTTATCTTGTAATTACGCACACATATATTAATATATTTTACATATTAAAGCAAATTATAATAGCATCACTCTTAAATATTTGTCTTGCGTATGTTATGTATTTTTTACTATACAAATTAACATCATATGTCGATAAGTATATATTTAAAACATCATATGAAAGTATAGGGTGATTATTTTGAAAAAAATTCTAAACAAAATAGCAAATATATTTAATAATAGAGCTCTTGTACTTATAATTTTAGTTGTGCTAATTGGAGTTATATATTTGATCCAATTATTTAATTTACAAATAGTAAATGGTGAAGAGTATAGAGAACAGTCAAGCAAAAAAATGTTAAGGACTGAAACAGTAACAGCAGCAAGAGGGGAAATAACTGATAGAAATGGAGTTATACTTGCAACTAATAAATTATCTTTTGACGTTCAATTATATAAAGTAAGGGTAGATACATCTGTACAAAATGAATCTATTGAAAAACTTATAACAATACTTGAATTAAATGGTGATAAAATATATTCTACTTTTCCAGTAAATGACACATTAGATGGATTCAGTTTTTCAGATACTGATGAAGAAAAAGAATGGAAAGAAGAAAATAATATTGATGAAAATGCTTCTTTTGATGATGTTATAAAAAAATATACTGAAAAATATGAAATAACTACCAATGATAGAAAATTAGCTATAAAAATAATACAAGTAAAATATGAGGGCGCATTAAATGGTTATTCACTTTTCAATTCTGCCATAGTAGCAAAAGATATATCTGAGAAATCTTTAGCGATGATTGAAGAAGAAAAAGCTAATCTTTATGGAGTAGAAACCTTATCTACAACTAAAAGATATTATCCATATGGTTATCTTATGTCACATGTTTTAGGATATGTAGGAAAAATAAGTAAAGAAGAATATGATGAAAACAAAGATGATGGATATACATATAACAGTATAGTTGGAAAGTATGGTATTGAGTTGTCTTTAGAAAAATATTTAAAAGGCGAAGATGGAATAAAGAAGATAGAAGTTGATTCTCTAGGAAAAACGAATCAAGAGAGTATAACCGAAGAAGCACAAGCTGGAGATAATGTAACTCTTACAATAGACTATAGATTACAAAAAGTTGCAGAAGAGGCCTTAGTTTCAACTATAAATGATATACGAAATGGTAAAAATAACTATATAAAAACAGATGATGCAAAATCAGGATCTGTCGTTGTACTTGATGTAAATACTGGAGAAGTTCTTGCAATGGTTAGTTATCCTAGTTTTGATTCTAATGAGTTATCTGGAAATATATCAGCAAAAAGATGGAAAGAAATACAAAACGATGCATTAAAGCCGTTATATAATAGAGCAATATCTGGAACATATTCTCCTGGATCTACATTTAAAATGTTAGTTGGTCTTGCCGGACTTTCAAATAATGTAATAACAACAAAAGAGTTAATAACAGATACAGGAGTATATAAATATGGACATCATCCAAAATGCTGGATATATGAAAAATATGGAACAACTCATGGAAGTATAAATATATCAACTGCT
The DNA here is from genome assembly GCA_964593045.1 of uncultured Clostridiaceae bacterium. Taxonomy (GTDB): domain Bacteria; phylum Bacillota; class Clostridia; order TANB77; family CAG-465; genus JAOAHC01. The sequence goes on along the minus strand of CAZQJQ010000035.1, from coordinate 848 downwards.
ATAAAAGTTTCATGTAATTGCTATTTTTATGAAGTGGGCAGAAGACTTGGAATAGATAATATAATTGACTATGCAAAAAAATTTGGACTTGGACAAAAAACAGGAGTTGAACTATCAGGCGAAAGTCAAGGAACTATAGCAGGAGAAAATCAAGAAGAATGGTATTTGGGTGATACACTTTCTGCAGCCATTGGTCAATCTGGTAATTCCTATACACCAATTCAACTTGCAAATTATATATCAACACTTGCAAATGGTGGAAATTTAAATGCGGTAAGCTTAATAAAAAATGTCAATAGTGAAAGTGGACAGCAAGTATCAACGCAAGAGTTAAAAGAATATATTGAGAACTTTACAGGAGTAAAGTTCGAAAGCGAAAAGATAGATTTAAATGAAGAATATATAAATGCAGTAAAGGAAGGAATGTTATCTGTTACTTCTGAATCTGGTGGTACCTCGTATATAGTATTTAAAGGAAGTAATATGCAAGTGGCAGGAAAAACCGGAACAGCACAGGTAAGTAGTGGGTCGAATAATGGAATATTTGTAGGGTTTGCACCATACGATAATCCTAAAATTGCAGTAGTTGCAGTTATTGAACATGGTAGAGAAGGAACATATACAGCAAATGTTGTAAAACCTATTATGGAAGAATATTTTAATATTTCAAATAAAGATACAGAAATACAAAAAGAGCAAAGCGTAGTAAATAACTCAATAAAGTATTAAAAAAATGCAAGATATATAATTATGTAAATTATATATCTTGCATTGCTTTATGTATAAATAAAAAGGTTCAATGTCAATAGTTGGGGTCAAAAATCCTGAAAAAAGACTAGAACCACAAA
>CAZQJQ010000034.1:0-8407 GCA_964593045.1 uncultured Clostridiaceae bacterium | reverse complement strand
ACAGAATGGGGAGCAGTAGCATATCTTACAGCAAGTCAGTATGGAAAAGAACCATACATAAATCCGTATGGAGATAAAACTGCGGGTTCATACAAGTTTAAAACAGGATATGCAGGAGCAAGTAAAGATAGTGCAACATTAGCAGAAGGAAGTAGTGACTTAGCTGCATATAACACAACAATTGGAGTAATGGCAAGTACAACAAATAACATATATGGAGTATATGATATGAGTGGTGGCTCATGGGATATGACAGCAGCAGTTATAGATAATGGAAATAGTAATATAGGTACATATGGAACAAGTAAATATACAAGTAATAACAAAATAAAGGAAGAGTATAAAAAGTATTATGATATATATGAACCAGGAGATGAAGAAAAAGAAGGCGGAGCATATTATGGAACAGCAGGAAATGATTTATGGAATTCAGGATATGCAGAAAGTCAAAATATAATAAGGAAGAGACTCACACAAGCTACATATGAAAAATTTGCACAAAAACAAGGGGATGCATTGTATGAAATATCTACAACAACAAGTTATTATGGAAGATATGCAAATAGTACTTCTGAATCTGGTGGAAGTAAGTGGAATTGGTTGATAGACATAAATAGAGATGGTTCACAAGGAGCACAATACTCTACAGGTTGGAATAATGATTATTTTTTGGTAGGAAATACTTTGCGTATTTGGTTCATTCGTGGAGGCGGATACAATGACAATTCATTTTCTGGTATATTTACTTCTTATTCTGGCTACGGTAATGCAGATGTACACTTTTCATTCCGCCCGGTACTTATACAAGGCTTAGGAATATAACAAAATTGTAAATGATAAAATAAAACCAAGGTTTATTACACCTCGGTTTTTTGCTATTTTTGTATAAACATTGCTACTATTATATAACCATAAGTATCGCTTTTTTCAACACCAATACCTGCATAATTGTATGAAGTAGAAAGAATATTTTTTTTATGAGTTTCTGATGCAAGCCAGGAATTAACAGCTGCTTCAATACTTGTATTGCCTGCTATATTTTCTCCAGCAGATACATATGTTATTCCAAAGTTTTGCATCATTTTAAATGGAGTTGAATAAGAAGGAGAAGTATGAGAAAAGTAGTCGTTTTCAACCATGTCAATTGCTTTTAATCTAGCTATTTCCAAAAGCTTTGAATCCATTTTAAGAGTTGATAAGCTATTTTTTATTCTTGCTTCATTAATTAATTTTAATACTAATTCTTCATTTGTAGTTCCTGTTATATTTGTTGTAGTTTGGTTATTACTTGTACTTGGTGTGGTAGTAGTTGTTGATTGAGTAGTTTTTGTAAGAAGATCATTTCTTATCATACCAACTACATTGTTTTCTGTTACAACTAAAAGAAAATCAGAAATTTTACCAATAACTTGTACTGTAGTACCGCTTTTAAGAGTTGTTATTTTTCTAAAAGAAGTAGATGGGCCACCTCTTAATATAGCATTACAATTTGTTTTAGCATTGTATTTTACAAGCATATAATATGTAGATGCTCCTTTTGGAGCAGTTGTTGCTGTTTTTATATAATCTTTTGAGATATATCCTATTTCATTAGTGCCGATTTGTACAATATAGAAATTAGAAACTTCACCTACCATTTTTACTTGAGTTCCTTTTGATAATGTTCGTATTATACTTGAAGAATTGGTGTTTGGTGTAGTTCTAAAGTTAACTCTTGCAGTAGTTGTACCATACTTGGGTCCAAAGTTAGTTACAGCTCCTAATATGGTATTTAAAATCATCATTAAAACAAAAATAGAAAATATTGCTAAAACTTTGCTTTTAGTTAGTCTCATTAATATCACCTAAAAATATTTTGTGCAAATTAAATTAAAATATAATTGAAAATAACAAGAAAAAATGAATAATATTTTTTTTATTGTAAAAAATAATGGTAGAGGTGGAAAAAATATGCAATTTACACAAGGTAATCTTTATTGGAAAAAAGTAAATAACATAAAAAATATGTATCCATATTTACATAAGGATACTTCTTGTGATGTTCTTGTAATTGGTGGCGGAATTACTGGAGCATTAACTACATATTTTCTTGCAAAAGAAGGTTTTGATGTTATAGTTGCAGAAAAAAATATAGTAGGATATGGAAATACCATTGCATCATCTGCTAGTTTAGAATATCAAATAGATGTTGATTTAAATAGGCTTGCAAAGATAATAGGTGAGCAAAAAGCAGCAAAAATATATAAAATGTGTGAAAATGCAATAGATGAGATAGAAAAAATAGATAAAGAAATAGGAAAAAAAGGTGAATTTAAAAGAAAAGATGCTCTATATTATACAAATAAATTTACTCATAAACAAAATATGTTAAAAGAGCATGAAATGAGAAAAAAACATGGTTTTAAGACCTCTTATTTAGATTCGCATAATACACTTAATTTAACAAGTGGAATTTTAACTAAAAATGGTAGTGCTACTATAAATCCATATATGTTTACACAAGAATTGTTTGAATATTTATCTGAATTCGAAAATGTTAGAATTTATGAGAATACAAATATAGAAGATATTATTTTTAATTCTGCTAGCTTAAAATGTATAACAAATAATAATTTTAACATATCTGCCAAAAAAGTTATATTTGCGACAGGATATGAAACTTTGAAATATATAAAAAATTCACCAGCACAAGTGTATAGAACTTTTGCTATAATTACTAAACCATTAGAAGAGTTAAAAAAGCTAGATACTAATTTTACAGCAAGAGATACAACTTATCCTTTCCATTATATACGATTTTTAGATGATAATAGAATAATGTATAGCGGAGAAGATATAAAGCTTACAGATAAAATGCTAAATGATTCATATTTATTACATTTTTCAAATGATAGATATAGAAGACTGCATTCTTCACTTTTTAAAACATTTAATAAAATAGATGATATACCTATAGAATATGCCTTTAATGCAAATTATGCAATTACAAAAGATACGCTTCCTATTATAGATGAAATAGAAAGTATGCCTAATTGTTTTTGTAATTTAGGTTTTGGTACAAATGGAATACTATATTCACAAATTGGTGCTAGTATGTTAAAAGATGCAGTAAAAGGTTATTTTACAAAAGATATGAATTTATTTAGAATTGAAAGATAAAAAATTAAAAAGATAAAATAATTTAGTATATAATATGAAAATTAAGAGTTAAATAAAAAGTAATATGTTGTATAACAAATGTGAAGAGAAAATAAATTTCTCTCACATTTTTTGTGTTTTAATAAATATGAAATATTTACATTAAAATGAAAATCATTTTCAAATTGTTGACTTATTATTTAATATATATTATAATATGTATATTAGAATTGAGGGTTATGTTTTGAAAATTAAAAAAATTTATATTATATTATTTATTGCATTTTTTATCATATCTTCTTTTATTATATCAATTACTTCATTTAATATATTTCACTTAATAACATGTCATGAAGATAATTGTAGTTATTGTTTTTTAATACATCATGCTACTGACTATATACTATCTATTTTTCAAGTGAATATATTTGTGCTACATGCTATATTATTATTTATATGTTTATATAACATTAGATTAGAGTATGATTTTTCATATACTTTTAGCCTTGTTTTATACAAGGTCAGAATAATTAATTACTTGTAAAAGTAACTGTAGTATGATATAATTCTTCTGTTAATAAATAACATAAAACGTAGCATAATAATATTAGGAAGTGATAAAAATTGAACAGAACTATAAATATGCTATCTAGTGCAAATAAAGTTAAGGGACAAGGTGTAATGTCCGCATATGAAGAGCAGGTAAGTTTAGTTATTGATAATCTAAATGATACATATAAAGTTAGTATCAATCGTGTGAAATTTGCAGATATAATGCATTATCATACAATTAACTTAGAGTATTATTTAGCATTACCTTTTACTAAAATAAAATCATGTGCAGTAGGATATGTACATTTTTTACCAGAAACTTTAGAAGATAGTATAAAATTACCTAAGTTTATAAAAAAAGTGTTTTATAAATATGTTATTGGTTTCTATAAAAGTATGGATTTTTTAATTACTGTAAATCCATATTTTATTGATAAACTAGAAGAGTATGGTATTAGCAGGGATAAAATAACATATATTCCTAATTATGTTTCTGAAAAAAGATTTTTTAAATTAGATAAAGAGACAAAACATAAAATAAGAAAAAAATATAATATAGAAAAAGATGAGTTTGTTGTATTAGGTGTTGGACAATTGCAAAAAAGAAAAGGTATTTTTGATTTTATAGAAGTTGCAAAAAAATTACCAAATATTACTTTCTTGTGGGCTGGTGGATTTTCTTTTAAAAAAATTTCTAGTGGATATGAAGAGATAAAAAAAGTAGTAGAAAATCCTCCTAAAAATGTTAAATTTTTAGGTATAGTTGAAAGAGAAGAAATGAATAATTTGTATAATATTGCAAATATAATGTTTTTACCTTCTTTTGAAGAGTTATTTCCAATGTCGATACTTGAATCTGCAAATTGTAAAATACCAATATTATTAAGAGATATAGAGCTATATAAAGGTATACTAGATGGTTTTTATGTGTCTGGAAATAACGTTAATGATTTTGTGGAAAAAATAAATAGACTTAAAAATGATGAACTTTATTATAATAAAGCGAGTCAAAGAGCTGACAAATGTTCAAAATATTATAGTGAAGAAAATGTTAGTAAAATGTGGAGAAGTTATTATAACAAAATATATAAAATAGGTAGAAAAAAAGGATGGAAAAATAAATTTCATGAAAAAAATAAATAAAACTCTTATAAACCTTGGTATAATTGCTATAATTTTTGTGGTTTTAGTAGGTTATATGATTATTGCTGATGGAACTGCAAATATGATAAATGTTGTTAAGAAAGTAGAACTTAAATGGGCACTTGTAGGACTTTTATGTATATTTTTATACTGGTTTTTTGAGGCATGTTCTTTACATGTTATATATAAAAATAAGTATAAGAATCAAAAATTTTTAAATAGTTTTAAACTTACAATGATAGCTCAGTTTTTTAATAATATAACGCCATTTTCAACTGGAGGACAACCAGCACAATTAATTGAAATGGTAAAGTCTAAAAGAGTAGCTAGTGATAGTGCAGCAATTCTTCTTGCAAAGTTTATAGTATTTCAAGCTGTTCATGTAATATATACTGCTGTTATACTGATATTTAAATTTAAGTATTTCAAAAGTATTTTAAATAATTTTGTTGATCTTGCAATAGTAGGATTTAGTGTTAATTTAGCTATAATTGTTGTACTTATATTAATTGGTGTAAATAAAAAAATAGTATTTAATGTATTAAAACCATTTTATATAATTTTATCTAAATTCGGTATTATATCTAATTTACATGAGAAATTAAAAAAATTAAGAGAAAGTACAGATGAATTTCATGATAAATTTAAAACGCTAAAAAATGAAAAAATAGTAATATTAAAAGCTACTTTTTTTACTATACTACAACTAACTACTTTTTTTGTTATAGCATATACAGTATATAGATCTTTTGAATATAACAATAATGTGTTTTTTGATATGTTATCTGCTCAAGCATTTCTTACCCTTATAATGGCATTTGTGCCTATACCTGGAGCAGGTGTTGTTGCAGAGGGTGGGTTCTATATAATGTTTAGTAGCTATTTTCCACAAAATGAAATAAAAATGGCTGTGTTATTCTGGAGAATTTATACATTCTATATACCAATATTAGTTGGAGGAGTTATAACAATATTATTTGGTTCTAGAATAAAAGAAAATACAAATAAAAAAGAAATTGATGAATACGAAAACTGTATTTAAATTGGGGGGATTTAATTGAAAAATAACAAAATAAAATTAATAGGAGCTATTGTTGCTATAATAGTAATAATAGGTATAATATATATATTATCAAATAAAACTGAAGGAAATGATCCTAACAAAGTGGATATAACAGCAACATTTTATCCACAATATATTGCACTTATGAATTTGACACAAGGTATAGAAGATGTAAATATATATCTACTTAATGAGAAACACGTTGGATGTTTACATAATTATTCGCTTACAACTAAAGATATGAAAAAATTAGAAAATTCAGATATCATAGTATTAAATGGTGCTGAAATGGAAAAAACAATGACTGATTTTATTGATAAACTTGATACATATAAAATTGATTCTAGTGAAGGTATATCACTTATTGAAGGAGAAGATGAAATTAATGCACATACATTCTTGAGTATATATGATTATATGGAGCAAGTAACAAATATTGCCGATCAACTTATAGCATATGATTCTAAAAACGCAGATAGTTATAGTTCTAATTTGGAGTTATATTTACAAAAATTAAATGTTCTTAAACAGTATGCAGATATAAAATTATCAAGTATATCAAATAAAAATGTAATAATGTCACACTCTTCATTTGATTACTTTGCAAAAGACTATAATCTTAATGTAGTTGCTACTCTTACTTCAGATGAAGAAGAAACATTATCAGCAAATAAACTTCAAGAAATAGTTGAACTTGCAAAAAAAGAAGATGTGAAGGCAATATTTAATGAAGAAAATTCAGGTAAAGATGCAGCTCAAACAGTTGCAAATGAATTAAATATGAAAGTATATGAACTTGATAATATAACAGGAGGAGATTTAACATATAACGCATATCAAGATAAAATGACTAAAAATATAGATTTAATTGTGGAGGCTCTTACTAATGAATGATGTTTGTAAAGCAAAAAAAGTATGTTGTACGAAAATAAATAATTTTAGTGTTGTAAAAGAAGGAGAAGAAATAATAAAAGATGTAAATATACATCTTCATTGTTCTGAACTCACAGCAATTGTTGGACCAAATGGTGCAGGTAAGTCTACTTTATTAAAGGCTATGCTTTCTGATATACAACACACAGGAGAATTGGTATTTGAATCACATAATAATCATTTTGTTAAAAAACCTATTATTGGATATGTACCACAAATATTAGAATATGATAAGGATTATCCTATGACTGTTAGTGAATTTATAGCTTCTACAAATGAAAAAAAACCAGTGTTTTTTGGTACAAGCTATAACATAGATACAAAAATAGATAAAGTTTTAAAACTAGTTGAAGCTAGCGAATTAAAAAACAAAAAAATAGGTAGTTTATCAGGAGGAGAATTACAAAGAGTAATACTTGCTCTTTCAATTAGTCCAATGCCAGATATATTACTATTAGATGAACCAGTATCTGGAATAGATCAAAATGGACTTAAGATGTTCTATAATATTGTATCAAAACTTAGAAAAGAATATGATATAACAATACTATTAATATCACATGATTTTAATATGGTTAAAAAATATGCTGATAAAGTTATACTTTTAAATCACAAAGTATTAAAACAAGGTAAACCAGAAGAAGTTTTTAACAGTAAAGAATACAATGAACTTTTTTAAAAGGGGGAAAGTAATCAATGTTTAATTATATATTTATGCAAAATGCACTTTTAGGAATACTTATAGTTACTCCTCTTTTAGCAATAATTGGAACAGTTATAGTAAACAACAAAATGTCATTCTTTTCTGATGCAATAGGTCATAGTGCACTTACAGGGGTAGGAATTGGATCGTTATTTGGAATAGGAATAGCAACCAATATGTCAGTTGCAATATTTTCTGCATTTTTAGCTATTGTTATAACAGTATTAAAAGCTAAACAAAAAGAAAATAGTGATACAATTATAAGTATTGTATCATCTATTTCAATGGCAATTGGAATAGTACTACTTTCAGCAAATGGAAGTTTTGCAAATTATACAAATTATATAATAGGAGACATACTAAGTATTACCAAAGAAGAAATATCTACTATGTTTCTAACATTAATAATTACATGTATAATAATGTACATAATATATAATAAATTAATTATTATATCAATAAATGAAACACTTGCAAAAAGCAGAGGGGTAAATGTAATGTTATATGAAATAATCTTTTCTATAATTGTTGCAGTTGTTGTAGCATTTGCTATAAAATGGGTAGGAATACTTGTAATTAACTCACTTATAATAATACCATGCGCATCGGCTAGAAATATATCAAAAAATATGAAACAATACCTCCTTTTTTCAATTATAATATCTCTTGTTTGTGGTATAATAGGACTGATGCTTTCATATAAATTTGATGCTTCAACCGGTGCAACTATTGTAATTATAAATGGACTAGTTTATTTATTTTCAAGAATATTTGCAAATACAAACATAAAAACAAAATAAAAAACAAAATAAAAAATATACCTAATACAATATTATGTATAGGTATATTTTTTATTATATAAAGGTGAAAAAACA
>CAZQJQ010000033.1:7419-8837 GCA_964593045.1 uncultured Clostridiaceae bacterium | reverse complement strand
ATTTAAATAAAAATATGGTTCGAGAAGAATACGTTATTAAGGGATTTAAAGGCTGGGTGCTTGAGAAAATATACGGGCATAAAGTTAAGAGAGTTGTTTATACTTGCAATATATATAAATAGGCTTTTAATATTCTTATTTTAAAAAAAAATAGTTATTGGTATATATGAAGATTGATATCTGTTCAAGTTGTAAAATACGTATGGAGATATACGCTAAAGGTGTGTGTAGCAAATGTTATTGGCGACAATATCGTAGTAGTATAAGTGGAAAAAAGGCTATTAAAAAATATCTAAGTTCATATAAAGGTAAGTTAAGTGTATTTCGTTATACTGTTAAACATAGAGATGCTATTAGATTACGTACTAAATTATATAAAATACGTAAAAGAAAAGAAATGTTTGATGAATATATTAAAAATGTAGTCTGGGGTGATGAGGTTGAAGATAAAGATTAATTTTGTTTTTAAGAAACCTTTTATAAAAGCTTTAAAGTTTTTAATATGTTATTCTAAGTGGTGGTGGTTTGATAAGGGGCGATATTTGATTATGGGATGGACAAATTATCCTAATGATTGTTATATTGATTTAGTTGCTCTTAATAAATCAAAGGGTAATTTGTTTAATAATATTATTAATTGTATTGAGCATGAAGTTTTACATTTGGTTATATTTAATGTTTCTAAAATAAGTGGGTATAAATCGGAATACGTATTATCACTAATGAGTAAGAACAATGTTTGGAAAAAGATACTTTATTAATATTCTCTTTCGATTATACGTAGTGTGTTCATATCACATTCGGATGTATTTGTTTTCAAGTCTTTTTGAAAATGTGCGTAGAATTGTTTTTTGTTTCTATATATATGTTTACAAGTTGGACATTTGTAAACATATTCACCTGTGAATAATTTAAATTCGTACATAAGTAAAAATAAAAAAAAAGAAAGTTTCAAATTGATTTTCATATCTTCTGTATATATATTTTTTCAGTCGTCTTATTCAATTTTATTTTTATTTTTCCATCAAATTGACTTTTAGCTAGAGCTTTTTTAAGACCTATATATATTGAAGATAGTTTCTTCTCTGCATTTGAAGCATCTATTGATATTGCGAGTTCGTTGCTGTTAAAGAAATCAGTTAGTATTTTCAAGTATTCGGTCCGAGATTTGCTTTTTCTAGAAGGAATTTCTTTAGGAGTTACTGGAGTTATGTTATATTCTGGTTCCATTTTTTTTTTCACCTCCATTTAATTTTTGATATTATATTATTGTATTTTTACTTTAAATATTTATTATGTTTTCTTTAAGATTTTTCTTCTTCCATAATCCACTTTAAAGCTGTTTTTTTCATTCTCTCCAGAATAAGCTTTCCTTTTTCAACTGAAGCAGCAGAGGGAAAACCGAAGCCTCCAGGAGA
>CAZQJQ010000033.1:2065-7409 GCA_964593045.1 uncultured Clostridiaceae bacterium | reverse complement strand
TTTTGATATTATATTATTGTATGTTTACTTTAAATATTTATCTTTACTTTGGTTTAAAGTAAACGTCAAATAGTTTCATATCTTGTCCTACTGAATTATTTGTTATTCCCTTGAACACTATTTTGACATTATCGCCTTCAGTGACTCCAGACATTCTGTTCTCTAGAACAGAAGTTCCGAATACAGTATAGGTTTTACCATCTGATTCTATAGTGTAAACTTTGCTCTTTCCCATCGCATTGCCTTTTTTGTCAGTTCTCAGGAATTTTCCATCGTTGACTTTTATTAGAACTCCTTCTAATGTGTCGTTTTCTTTGGAGAACTCGAATATTTCTCCTTGTGTGTTTATCCATTCTTTAGCCATATTTGTCTCCTCGTTTTAGTTACTACCTTTTATGAAATAGTATCATGATACTATTTCATATAAGATGTATCTTTAATTTGGGAATAAGGATTTATAAACATTATTGAATGATATAACATATATTATTTATTATATATATTTAATATGGGTATATCCTTTAAAAAGCTTGAAAGGTATTTAAATGTATTATTAATTAAGGTTGTGATAAAGTGGATTATCAAAAACTTATAGGCAAAGCTATAAATATTTTATGTGTGTTTGGTGATTCTAAAGTTCCTATATATTATGATGCTGTTATTATTGGTATTCCTGATGATAAGCATATACTAATTACTGATAGGTTTAATACTAGGATAATTCTTGATATTGATTCTATTAAACAAATAAAGATAATTGGAGATGAGTTATATTAGAGAAAAGTTTAAACCATTGTTACCTAAAAATGAAATATTTAATATGGATTATATTAGATACACTTTAACTGCCTCAACATCTTCTACAAAGTTTGGAGTAATAAATTTAGCAGAAAAGAATGAACAAGTATTTCCTATTCGAGGCAATACTAATGTATTAATTGTTTCACCATTTGGTACAGGTAAGACTACGCAAATATTTAAAGTTAATAATGTTAAAATAGTAAATGCGAATGATTTAACTTTTGCTGGTGTTGTAGGAACTATATCTAAAGAAGGGCAATTAGTGATTGGAGCTTGTATGAAAGCTGGAGGTAAATTATTAATAATTGATGAAGCTCAAAAGATAAAGAGTAATACTAAAAATGCTATGAACTCCATTTTAGAACCTCCTCACATTTATAGCAGAACGTTGGGTTATAATATGTCGCAATTTGTCAATAAAAAGGGAAAGTATTGTTGGGTCAAAGGTAGTGAAAATACATTTACCTTATATAGTAAATTTTCTTGCATAGCTTCTCAAATGTATGTTAGATTAAAGAGTACAATAGATTGGGCATGGTGGTCAAGGTTTATGCACATTAGATTAAAAATTACAGAAGATTATATGAAAAAAATGTTGATGGGTGATAATATATTTGATATTAATGCTAGTGAAAAGAATATTAATTTTACATTTAAAGATTATTTAGATTTTCATAAATTTTATTTTGATAATTTTGATAAGAGTATCTTTAAAGAAGCGTTTGAAAGAAAGCCTGAATATTATGGTTATTTATCTAGGAATATTGGAGATATTATTAGGTTGAGCGCATTTGCTGTATCATTAGAAGGAGGAGAAGAAATTCATTTAGAAGATGCTAAAAGAATATTTGATAGATATTGGAAAATAAGTATGTATAATGCATTGATGAATCCTTTAACATCAGAAGAATATATTATATTAAATAACATGGATAAACAACGAGAAGAAGTTGCTAGTTTATTAGGAGTTAGTGAAAGTAGAGTATCTCAATTAAAGATGGAATTGTATAAAAAAGGATTAGTATCAGGAAAAGTTAAAGATGTAGTTGATAGATATATTGAAATTAATAATAAAGATAATGTATCTGAATTTGAAGAGATAGAAAATGACGAATAGAAAGGTTTATAAAGGTTGCGATTGTGTAGGTGGGTGTGTTTTTCTTGGGGAAGTATATACTGCAGTATATGCTTTTTTTTTGATGTATATACTGCAGTATATAGGTTCATTTTGAAAGTTCATAAAAAATAGTGCTTCTCGTTTTTGCTATTAATAGCCTAAGTTAGGAAATGAAAAATCACCTATATAAAGGTGTTTTCATGAATTCTAACTCAAATCAAAAAAAATGTGAAAAGAAGGCGTAGAATAGCTTGATTGGTGTATAAAAATTAAAAAGTGACATTTTTTCAAGAAATTTCGATATGGATTAAATTTCGTGAAAAGGGTGTTTTTAGCGTGTTTTTTCTGTCTCAAAATTTTTCTCGTTTTGCTTATATATCGAATAAATGCGAACTTTACTATCTCTAAAATATATATTAAATCACCGATAAGTTTAAACGTGTAACTACTTTCGAGTTACAAATTGTTGAAAGTGTTACTACTTTGGTGGACACATATATTGTAATATATATATTGTAGTATATAGTTTTTTTCTGGATGGATATATATTCTGTAATATATATGTTTGAGTATACCGTAAAGTATTTAAATAAAAAACTTTAATAATTATTATAAAGTCCTCAGTATGACCCTGCGGGGAACCGCAGGGGAATGCTGAAAATGAATGTTATATGAGATGAAAAATATATGAACTCACAACGATTAATTGATATAAGAGGGTTGTGTGTTGATTTTAACATTGAATATGGAAATACAGTTGTTAATGAGTTTAAAATAAAAAGCTCATTGGGTGGTAATAAACATTTTATTATTCTAAAGTTAAATTCAAATGTTGATTATGCTGATATTTCTGAATTAGTTGGTGGATTAGTTAAAAAATATAAAATACATGATATATATATATTTAGTAATGTTACAGAAAAATATCTAGTTGCGTTTACATTTTGTAAATGGTGTTTATATAAAAAGATATTATTTTCTTCAAAATTTGTTGATTATGATTTTGTTAAAAATACTGTTAGAAATAAATGTGGAGAATTATTTGTTAATACAAATTTAAAAAATGCTAATGATTGTTTATATTTTATTGGTCAATTAATATTCAAGTCTAATATTCTTAAACAGGATGATGAAAAAATGTTTTCTATGTCTGATACAATAAATACATTTTTTTCGTTAATTACAAACACTGAATATGATTCATCTTTAATTAATTATGGAATGTAATGTGATTATATGATAGATAATGATATTGTAAAAATGTTATATGTTGAAAAACATAAAATAAGGTATGCTCTTAAAAAATCAAATTTGGATAATTCTTTTAAAAAAACTATGAATCAACGAACTCGTATGAAGAAAGAAATTGTTGATGATTGTGTTCAGCGTAATATAAATGAGTATAGTGATAAATATGGTCAGTGAAAATAAACAGTTAGTGCCTTGTCCAATTTGTGGGCATGAGTTAAATGTTACTGTATTTATATTTTCAAAACAAAAACCTTTTTATATGTTAGATGATGATATATGTAAAAATTGTGGATGTAGTGCTAAAAAAATTGAACGTGTTTTAGAGTATGGAAATAAAATGTGATTATATGGTTAAATATAACAGAAGACAAAAGGTAGGAAAGGGTTGGAAATATTTACATTCTAGAAAAGATAGACCAATGTCTTTATGGAGTGCTAAAATTGAATTGAAAGATATAGAGGTGAATTAGTATGACACCAGAAATAAAAAAGTTTGGATTTGCTAAAGAGTTTCGTAATAAAGTACAAACAGGATTGTGTCAGATATGTGGTAAAGAATGTGAAATATCTGAGCTTAGGCTTGTTTGGTTAAATCCTCAACAGCGAATGTATGTATGTGAAAAATGTGACTTTAAAAATAATATGAGGAAACATCTTAATATGCGACCAAAATGGTGATGTTTTGATACATGACAAAATGAAGAATGGTCATATTAGTATTGGAAAGACTGGATTGTATATTGATTGCGATACTGATAAAGGGTATCATTTGCATTTATCATTTGTTACATTGCCTAATTTAAATACTATTGGTATTAATAATATTACCAAAGACCAAATGTTTGTATTGTTTATGGATTATGATAATATAAGTTATGATAATCTTGTTAAGCAAGTAAAATTTATAATGAATGGAATTAATGGATTGGTCAAACCTATTTCTCACATACTTGTTTTGGAAACTGGTGAAGATAGGTATCATGTTATTTCTTTTGAAAAGTTTTATTTGAACGAAATAAGAACTATACTTGATAATTCGTTATGCGATTATAGTTATAAGAATTTACCTATTACTTCTGATAAAGGATATGTTTTACGTATTCAACCAAAGTTTGATTTAGATGGTAAACTTGTGAAAGATAAACCTGTTTTTAAAGATTTGTTTTTTTGTGTTGATAATAATAATACAATCTCAACAGTTAATAGAAAAATATCTAGAGCGCATGTTGAACTATTTACATTATTATATCCTGAAATTAAAAATAAAATAATATTATTTAAAAATTGTTTTGATGATGATAAAGCATGTAAAATATTAAAATATGGTACAACTAATAATGATGTCATTCATAATCTTGGTATTAATGAATTGGTGGATAGTAAGAGGTTGATTTTAGAATGGGAAACAGTGACTGGATAAAACTAGGATATGAACCAGACAGGATATGGAATATATTTAGAAGTGAGTTTATGATAGAAGCTGACCAATTTGCTAGTGAAGATGAATTAGTTAATTATGTAAAAGATTCTATGCAAAATCATTCTCATTTTTCTAGAATAGGTTCTGATGGTTTATCACAAGTTATTGAAAAGGGATTGGAATGGTATAATGATTATAGAAAATTAAATGAACCTGTTATGGAAGAAACTACAGATATTGATAGTATATCTTCAGATAGACGTGTTAAATTTGCAGAACGAAAAATTTCAAGAGCGTCACCTGCTGTTGAAGTAAAAGGATATGGTGAATCTGATAAAGAAATAACAGTTTCAACATCTGAGTCTAATATGCCTTCAATGGATTATAAATTATCAGAAGGAGTTGTATCTCCTGATACTATAACTGATGAAATAAAATATAAGATAGCATCAATTAATGAGCATGTCGATTCTAAAACTAGTAAATCGGTTGGTAATCGAGTGTCTGGAGTTGTAAAGAATTTTGGTATAACTATTAAAAATGTTGTTGGCGGAGTTGTTAATAAAATTAAATTTATATTCAAAAGAAAATATTGACATATATTGAATATTTATTGTATTAAATATATATGATGTAATATATATGTTATATCATTCCATAACATTTATAAACTCTAATGAACTATGTATATATTGAGAATATAAAGGTGATTACAAAATGAGTATAAAAACATCAATTCATAATCTAAGAATGAA
>CAZQJQ010000033.1:0-2055 GCA_964593045.1 uncultured Clostridiaceae bacterium | reverse complement strand
GTGAGTTTGAATATATAAAATGCGGTGAACAAGAATTGATTGAAGGAATAAATGTTGATAAATTGATAAATATAATTGGTGATTAAAATGATTGAAATATTATTAATATGTATTGGAGTATGTATTGCACTTTAAAGGTGATTACAAAATGAGTATAAAAACATCAATTCATAATCTAAGAATGAAAATTAAAGTCAAGTATATTCAATTTAAAATGATGGTAGACCTTGCTAAAACTATGATGTTATTGCCTAAAGTGGTTGAAGCAACAGCAGATGATATTAATAAAATTGAACTTGTAAAAGATAAAAAAAATGTTGATAATGAATTTAATAATAATGAAATTGAAAAAGATGATTTAGATGAAAGCTAAAACAAAAAATATGCTTAATCAGTTAGGTTGGTGTATGATATATTTTAGTATAGTCTTTACAATTACATTTGTGGTTGGTAATATTGTTATAGATATTATTTTGGATAAAACATATGAAAATTTTGCTATTATGATATGTAATGAAAGTGGATTTGAATTAATTGACTATAAAGTTACAGATGGTGAATTTGAATATATTAGGTGTGGAATATCTATGGGTAATATTAATAATGAGATAATTTTAGATGGTGTAAAATGAGAGATTAACATGATAATAGACAGATTGATTAAGCATATATCTGACAACTATAGTAGGGATGAAAAAGAAAGGAAATATTTAGTGGATGTTTTAGAAGTTGTTTTAATTTTTGGTGCAATATTAGCTTCTGGGTTTGGGATTTTGGCTATGTCTAACTTAGTGTTTGCTTTAGTGTCTGGTATAATATTTACTATAATATTTATCTTTATAATTTCTGTAGAATATGGTTTAATATTTGCTTTAAAGATTGGTTTAGTGGGTCTTTTAGTATGTGGTTCACTGTTTGTTTCAGTGTTCGGCTTAGGTAATTTTATAGTTTCTTTTGTATCTGCTCCAGATATTTCAACATTGATTTTTATAGGAATATTAATAATTATACCTACTGAGATGTTATTTTGGTTGGACAAAAAGCAACCAAAAAAGAACGAATCAATATATGTTTTTACGATAAAAAGAAAACTGCTTGGATTTGGTGAAGCCATTCTAATAATTGGAGGCATTAATGGTGGAATAAATCTTATATTTAAATATGTGCCTATGCTCGAGGAGTTTTTGATTCGATATGGTTATACTGTATGTGGTATAATTGGTTGTGGGATAGTAGTGATAATAGTTGGTGCTATCTATATATGGTTGAACAGCTTGAAATATTCATGTTATAAGAGGGTGAGCAATAATGGTATATATGGAGAATAATCAATCAGTTCCACAAATGGATAAAAAAGTTAGTATACTGAATTTTATTAAAAGTGATAGATATGCTAATATCCTTAGAACTGTTATGACGTTTGCAATGTTGCTTGTAGCGTATTTTCTAGGAATGAATGCTACAATATGGACTAATGAACAAATTGAATTGTCATATCAGAAATATTGCGCACCATATAATGCTAATTTTACTATGTTGCATGATAATAATTTTTTGAATATATCTAAAATAGTTGGTGAATAAACATGAGGATTGTAGAGGGAGATGATAAAAAAGCAATTCAGTACTGGCTCGGAATCATGTCCGCAGGCAAATCAAAGAGGTACAGAAGATTCGCCTGACGGGTGTGCCGATAAGCAAGAGGAGTCTGATGAAGAATGAAACAGAAAAATCCATTTGTGGTGGTAGTTTTGTTCATAATATTAACTACGTTAATAGCTTTAGGAATTAGTATTGGGATGGGATAGAGGCGACCGAGAGGAGATTAAACAATGAAAAAACCAAAAGGAGCGGAAAAGGACAGTTCTATCAGAGGGGAATCAAGGTTAGAATCGAAATTGAAAACTTCTGACGGTTCTATCCGTCCGTCCGAAACTCCTTTGGTTGAAAAAGATAGAGAAGCGTTGATACGAGGCTATCTCGACGACATAAAGGATGGTAACATATCAATCGAGGATGCGCTGGATTCGATAATGTGCGTTGCCGAACAGAAGA
>CAZQJQ010000032.1:0-8949 GCA_964593045.1 uncultured Clostridiaceae bacterium | reverse complement strand
ATTGAGATACAGGTTATTTTTAATAATCTGCACCCCAACATTTGACATTGAGCCAGTTTTTAATATTAAATTTGAATAAAGAACAACATATAGATTTAATTTCTGTAAGTTGTTCTTTTAACATTTTATATAAATATATCATATAATTAAATAGGACAATATATTGCGTATTGTTTGTTTTAGCTAAAATGTAGTAGGACATGTTTTAATTTATATATTAATATATATAATGGATTGGAGGTAAGATATGGGAATTAGCGAAATAATAGCTATAGTTACAGTAATAGTTACTTTTGTATGTGGTATTATTGCAAAGAAAATACCTTGGTTTAATAATAAACTAATACCAATACAAAATTTAGCAATTGGAGTAATCTCAGGGATTGTATATTATGTTATAACAAAAGATTTAAATTTGGCTATTATGTCTATAGGGCTTGGCACAGGTGGAGCATATGATATTATTAGTAATCTTAATAAACTAATGAAAAATGAAGATTAATATAAAGGGGGGATATAAATGAATTTAAGGGATTTTACAAATTGGGCTTTACAAGAAAGTTCTGTTGCAAATCCAGAACCAAATTATAAATATAAAGGGGAATGTGTATCATTAATACAACAATACTTGTATAAAATTTTAAATATACCTTTTAAAGCTAGAGGGAATGCTAAAGATTGGGCAAATAATGCTGATGTATTAACACATTTTAATAAATTAGATTCAAAAGATATGATAAAACCAGGAGACATATTAGTTTATGGGGAAGACTATGGACAAGGTTATGGACATATGGGATATATTAATTATGATGGAAAATATGTTGATCAAAATGGTATAAAAAAATATATGGTTGGCATAAAAAATGAACCTTTTAAAGGATATATATGTATATTAAGAAGTAAAGAGAATATAGACTTAGGATTAGAGTATACAAAAGGAAATTATATTACTAATTATGTTATGAAAGTAAGAGATGGAATTTGGGGTAACGTTAAAAGTAAGTCTGAACTTACGGACGATGGCAAAAAAAATTCTCTAGATAATGGTAATTATAAGAAAGGAACTGTGTTTACAGCTCTTGATGTTATAACCGGTACAGATGGAAGTGTCTGGGCAAGAACTCCATCAGGTTTTGTTTGTATTAAAGATAATAATATGATATATTGTAATAAAGTATAGTAGATAATGACCATATAATGGATAAAAGTATAAATCTGATAAATTTTATCAAATTTATACTTTTTTGCTTTACAAGATAATGTTTTTGTGTTAAAATATTTCGTGTTACGAAATATTTCGGAGGTGATTTAATTGAAAGATAAAGAATTATTAAGTGAATTTATGAATTTAATGCTTAAATTTAAAAAAGATGAGCTATATAAAATAAACAAATGTGAAAATTTAACTAAAAGTGAAATGGTAACGTTATTTGTTTTGAGAGACATAATGAATGAAAATAATAAAAATGAAGTATTACTTTCTGAATTAAGGCAAAGATTAAAACTAGCACCATCTACTATAACTCCAGTTATTACTTCATTAGAATCATTAGGTTTAATACAAAGAGTTATATATAAAGATGACAGAAGAAATATATATATAAAAGTATCAAAAAAAGGTGAAAAATATACTGATAAAATTGATAAAAATATGTCTGAAAATTTAAGCCAATATATTGATTTTATGGGTATTGATGATACTAAAGAATTAATCAGATTGTTTTCAAAAACAATTAGTTATTTAGAAGAAAGGAAGAAAAAATATGAAGAAAATATTTAAATACTTAAAGCCTTATACTTTTTTTATTATTCTTTCAATAATATTTACGTTCATACAAGCAATATTAAATCTGTATTTACCTGACTTAATGTCAGATATAGTAAATAATGGTGTTGTAGGTCAAAACATGGATGAAGTATTCCATTATGGGATTCGTATGTTTGTTGTTGCGATGATTGGTATGGTAGCATCAATAATATCAACATATATTGCGGCAAGAGTATCTTCAAAGTTTGGTCAAAGATTAAGAAATGCTGTTTTTAGTAAAGTAGAAAATTTATCATTAAAAGAATTTAATAAAATTTCTACTTCCTCTCTTATAACTCGTACAACAAACGATGTTACACAGATACAACAACTTACGCTTATGGCTATGAGGATTATGATAATTGCACCGCTTATGTGTATAGGTGGAATTATTATGGCTATAAGAAAAAACATGGAGTTATCAATGCTATTTATTGTTGTCTTTCCTGTTATAATTTTTGTGATTTTAATGCTTGCAAAACATATAATTCCTTTATTTACTAAAATGCAGAAATTAACAGATAGACTAAATCAAGTTATAAGAGAAAAACTAACAGGAGTAAGAGTAATCAGAGCATTTAATAAACAACAATATGAAGCAAAAAGATATGATAAAGCAAATTTTGATATATATGAGACATCACTAAAAGTTGGGAATGCTATGGCAAATATGATGCCAATTATCTTTTTCATAATCAACATATCTTCAGTTGTAATAATATGGTATGGAGCAAATTTGATTGATGTAGGTTCACTTGAAATAGGTGATATGATGGCATTTATGCAATATGCTCTTCAAGCATTATTTTCTGTTTTAATGCTTACTATGATATTTATGTTAGTACCAAGAGGTATAGTATCTGCAAAGAGAATAGCTGAAATACTAAATCTAGAATCAAGTGTAGTAGATAATGAAAATATAATAAAAAAAGAAGATATATTAAAACCAGGTCAGATAGAGTTTGAAAATGTAGAGTTTAGATATGATAAAGACAGTGCGGCTATTTTGAAAGATATATCATTTACTGTTAAAAAAGGAGAAACTTTAGCAATTCTAGGAGGAACTGGTAGCGGAAAATCAACTATACTTAATTTAATGCTTAGGTTTTATGATCCAACAAAAGGTAGTATAAAAATAGGAGGAGTTGATATAAAAGAAATATCAATAAAATCATTAAGAAACATGATTGGTTTTGTACCTCAAAAAGTAAATTTGTTTTCTGGTACAATAGCTGATAATATACGTTTTGGAAAAGAAGATGCTACAATAGAAGAAATAACAGAGGCAGCTAAGTTATCTCAAAGTTATGATTTCATATCAAAACTTGATAATGGTTTTGATTCTTATGTTGCTCAAGGTGGAACAAATTTTTCAGGAGGACAAAAACAAAGAATATCTATTGCACGAGCAATAGTAAAAAAACCAGACATATATGTTTTTGATGATAGTTTTTCTGCTTTAGATTATACAACAGATAGAAATTTAAGAGAAGCTTTAAACAAAAATACAAAGGAATCAACAAAAATAATAGTTGCACAAAGAGTAAGCACGGTATTAAATGCAGATAAAATTATATATATTGAAGAAGGAAAAATACTTGCTATTGGTACACATAAAGAACTATATAATACATGTGAAGAATACAGAGAAGTCGTATTATCTCAAATCACTAAAGAGGAGGCAATATAGATGGAAGAAAAAATAAAAAAGCCAGGAAGAATGGGACCAAGAGGACCTATGATGGCAGTGGATAAAGCTAGAGATTTTAAAGGTAGCCTAAAAAGACTTATAAAATACATAGGAAAGTATAATGCGGCAATTATTCTTGCATTTTCAATTCTTGCATTAAGTACAGTATTGTCTGTAATGTCTCCTAAGATTCTTGGTAAAGCTACAACAAGACTTGGAGAAAATATAATAGAAAAGATAGCATATACAAGTATTCAAAAATCAATTGAGAGTATACCAGATAATGTAAAATCAATGATACCAGAGGATGCAACTATTCAAACTTTAATTGATATGAATATTATTCCACAAGAAGTAAATGAAAATATGACTGATGATATTAGATCTATGAGTATATTTAATGAACCTAAAATGGATTTTAATTATATTGCTGAGATATTAATTATAGTATCAATAATATATGTAATAAGTGCAATACTTGGATTCGCAACATATAGAATAATGGCATATATTTCCCAGAAGGTAACATATAATTTGAGAAAAGAAGTAGATGAAAAACTAGATAAACTACCACTTAGTTTTTATGATAAACATACACATGGTGAGATTTTAAGCCGTATTACTAATGATATAGACAATATAAGTATGATGTTACAACAAAGCATGAATCAGATAATACAATCTGTATTCACAGTAATAGGAATACTTATTATGATGCTATCAATAAGTTTTAGTATGACTTTAGTAGCTCTTGTTATTATTCCAGTAAGTTTAGGTTTTGTTGCATTAGTAGTAAAAAAATCACAAAAGTATTTTATGGCACAACAAAGAATAATTGGTAATCTAAACTCTATTGTAGAAGAAACATATTCAGCAGATACAGTAGTAAAATCATTTAATATGCAAAACAGACAAATAAATAAATTTGAAAATGCAAATAATGAGTTATATATTACAGGTTGGAAGGCACAATTTTTGTCAGGGCTTATGATGCCAATAATTAATGCTATAAATAATCTAGGATACATTGGAATCTGTATCCTTGGGGCAAAACTTGCAATAGATGGTAAGATGACAATAGGAAATATACAAGCATTTATACAATACATGAATCAATTTACACAACCTATAGCACAAAGTGCGAATATGATTAATATGATACAAGGAACAGTTGCATCAGCAGAGAGAGTATTTGAAATACTAGATGAGAAAGAGGAAGAAAAAGAACAAATAAATTTAGTTAAATTAGATGATGTAAAAGGTAATGTTTCTTGTGAGAGTGTAAAATTTAGTTATAACAAAGAAGAAAGTTTAATAGAAGATTGGTCACTTGATGTTAAATCTGGTCAAACGGTTGCAATAGTTGGACCAACAGGTGCTGGAAAAACTACAATCGTAAATCTATTAATGCGTTTTTATGAAATAGATGGTGGAGATATTAAAATAGATGGAGTATCTATAAAAAATATATCTAAAAATGATTTAAGAAAAATGTTTGCTATGGTACTTCAAGATACATGGCTATTTAACGGAACCATAAGAGAAAATTTAAGATATGCAAAGGAAGATGCTACAGATGAGGAAGTTGAAAAAGCAGCATGGTTAGCACATACTGATCACTTTATTCGTTCGCTTCCTAATGGTTATGATTTTGTATTAAATGAAGATGCTACAAACATATCACAAGGACAAAAACAGTTACTTACAATAGCAAGAGCAATACTTGCAAATTCCAAAATGCTTATATTAGATGAAGCAACTAGTAATGTAGATACAAGAACAGAAGAATTAATACAAAAGGCTATGAATAAATTAATGAAAGGAAAGACAACATTTGTAATTGCTCATAGACTTTCTACAATAAAAAATGCAGACATAATATTAGTAATGCAACATGGCAGAATAGTAGAAAGAGGTACACATGAAGAACTTTTAAAAAGATCTGGAGTTTATGCAGACCTATATAATAGTCAGTTTTCAGAAGAAAGTGCATAAATCATAAAAAACAAATAAAAAATAAATAGAACTAAAAGGCTCTATTTATTTTTTTGCTCAGGTTATTATTGACAATTACACTTTAAAGTAATTGTATAGTAACTATTACCTATATAACTATTGTTACTATCGAAATCATCACTAGTATCAAAAGTAAAGACAGTTAAAATTATATCTGATGATATATTTTTTGATTCAACGTCACCAACTAACTTAATAGATGAACACATTGTATTTGTATTCATTGTATCTTGAGTTATATGATAATATTTAGTACCAGTTATATATGCAATATCATCATATAAAAAAACCATAACCTTAGGGAAGAAAGTATAGGCATCATCTGGATTTAAAACATTTCTATTTATAGTTTCACCATTGTTTAAAGTGAATTGTAAATTATATCCTATTCTAATGTTGTTTATATTTTCATATTCACTATACTTAGAAAAATATTGTTGCCATGCATCTTTATAGCTACTAGAATATATTTTCGTTTCTGTGGTTGGGAGTATATAGAATTGTCCAATAACGTTTTCAGGACTCCAAGAAGCAATATAATCATAATCAATTAATTCAAAATATCCACTTTTTTTAGTGTATAATCCCACTTTTATAGGGTTTTCATCTATATATTTAGGTAAACTTTCTTGATTGATATCATTACTTTCTTCATATATATCTGTTTGATTATTATTTATATTGTTTGATGAATAGACATCAATATTATCTGTATTAATTAAATAATTCTTATAAATATATATACAAGAAATGCATAAAATAATGATAACTAATAAAAATATAACAAATTTTGTTTTTTTCATACTTCCTCCAAAAAATCTATACATATATTATACAGCAACTAAAAATATAGTCAAGTAAAAAAAGGGCAGCTTTTTAAAGCTGCTCCTTTTAAGGTTATTTGCTAAATGCAATCCCACCACATCCAAATTCTAAATCCATGAAGTCATCCATGCTATATTTCAAGTAGGAATTGCTAATTGGGTCATATACTGTAATATCATTTCCATCAATGTTGACTACTATCACCACTTTATATTTGTTGGTATAGTATATTTTTTCTGTAATTCCATATCCTGTCTTGTAATACCAGAAATCAAGGTCTGGGTCTTTATTGTCATAAATCCAGAAAGCAATTAAACAATCATTGTTATAATACTCCATAATATCTCGGGCCCATAGGAGCTCATAATCAATGGAATAATCTGTTAAGTATCTTACAGCAGAACCTACTGCTGATTGACCCATTCCATATTCAGTGACATAGCACAGTGCTGGGTCTGGCCCATACAGCTTTCCATTTTTTGTCTCAAAAGTATTTTTTTGGGGGACAATATCATATATCTGCTCTTGATCAAATGAAAAGCCAAAATAGTCGCAAACCATTTGAGCAACTGTGAAACCCTGACCGTTTTTATACTTTATCTCAGATACAGTGTTGATTTTATACTTCATTGTTTTGGTAGGAGTTACTTTAGATGACACAGTAGTTGCTTTGGTAGTTGCTTTGGTAGTTGCTTTGGTAGTTGTCTTGTTAGTCGATTTAGTAGTTGTCTTGGCAGTTGTCTTGTTAGTCGATTTAGTAGTTACCTTGGCAGTTGCCTTGTTAGTTGATTTAGTAGTTGTCTTGGCAGTTGATTTAACATTGTTATCACTCGTAGTTTTACTTGCCATGTCGGTAGTAGTAGTTACCTTAGCATTGCTATCCGTTGCAGTTTTAGTAGTCACGCTGGTTGTTACGTTAGCGTTGTTATCAGATGTAGCTTTACTTGTCATGTCGGTAGTAGTAGTTACCTGTGAATTATTATTTGATGTGCCAGATTTGCTATTGGTCGCCTGATCTTGAATATCTACACTTTTTCTTGATTCCGTTATTGATGAATCGGTCGTTTCAGCAATACTTTCATCCCGTGTTAATGTAGTAACTACATTTTCATCCTTTTTGACTTTTGTGTTTGCATTTTCTTCTTTTGAACAAGAAGAAAATACCATTGCTAACATTAATGTTAGCAGCAGAATTGATACTTTTTTCATAAATAACACTCCTTTAATTATCATGAAGTTTAAATTTGTATAATAATATAATACCATAAAAATATTATTATGTCAAATATTATATATAAAAGCACATTTATTAATCTGTTTTATAAAAGGAAAAAATAAATTATTTATTAATTGTATAACAACTAAAAATATAGTAAAGTAAAAAAAGGAGCAACTTTTTAAAGCTGCTCCTTAGAGATTAATTGAAACCTACTACTATAATACCACATTGATTATTTTTGATATAATCAAGTGTATATTCAAGTACAAACATTTCTGTTGGATCTGATACTATTATATTCTTTGAATCAAGATTTGTAAGTACAACTGTCCGGCCATCCTTTAACCATATGATAGGAATATAATCCATATCATAATAAGTTTTTAGGTCATCAAAGTCGATAATTTTGCTATTGATTGAATTGAACGAATATTTGTAATTTATTAGCTCATTCATACCCTCTACGCCCTCTTTACCTAAAGCAGTGAACGACTTATATATATCACTTTGCTTAGATATAGGTATTCCTAAAGATTGAAGAACTAAATGGGCCGCTGTAATTGCCTCTCCATTTTCATACTGAACTTTTTCTGGTAATATCCAGTATTTTGAAAAATTCAATAAATATTCTGGCATTTCCTCTGGCTCTGGAGGAAAACTTTCTTTTGTCTTTACTGTAGTCGACTTGGTAGTTACCTTGGTTGTCTGCTTGGTCGTTGCCTTGGTTGTCGACTTGGTAGTTGTCTTGGTTGTCTGCTTGGTAGTTACTTCTTTTGAAGTTGTATAGCTAGATGAAGAGGTTATAGAGTCTTTACCTATAACAGAGTTGGGCGCAGATGTTGTTGCTGGTTCTTTATCTGTAACAGAGTCAGATTCAGATGTCTTTGCCGGTTCTTCATCTGTAACAGAATCAGATCCAGATGTCTTTGCCGGTTCTTCATCTGTAACAGAATCAGATGAAGATGTCGTTGTCAAAATTTTATTGGCGTCTGAAATTAAATTGCTATCTGTCACTGCTGTCTCTGGGTCTTTTAATTCTGCTTTTTGTTGAATTTGTTTTTCATTAACATTAGCAGAATCAAACGCTGAACCATTAACATTTGAGTTCGTGCCATTTTCTTCTTTTGAACAAGAAGAAAATGCCATTGCTAACATTAATGCTAGCAATATGATTGATACCTTTTTCATAACAACACTCCTTTAAATTATCATGAAGTTTAAATTTACATAATAATATAATAGCATAAAAATATGATTATGTCAAATGTTGTAGATAAAAATATATTTATTAATCTGTTTTATAAAAGTAAAATTAAATTATTTATTTATATATTTATGTCAATATTTTAGGAAAATGTCCTAAAAATTTTCAAACATTTGCGGGAAAAT
>CAZQJQ010000031.1:0-10217 GCA_964593045.1 uncultured Clostridiaceae bacterium | reverse complement strand
TTACTAATGTTATTAAAGAAATACCTTTACTATTTTGTTTCATTTGTTAACCTCCTAGTTTTTAGAGAATATTTTCCCCTATTAGCAATTATGTTACCACAAATATTATTGAAATGCAATATTTTTATTGTTTTTTTTGTTTTTTCTCTCTTAGAGAATCATAACAAGGTAAAAAGCATGCAAATTAATGCATGCTTTAAATAAATGTTTCAAATTCATATGCTGCTACAAGAATAATTGCAAAAGCTGAGTTGCTAAAGTCAAATAAAAAATCTACTGTTTCGTTTGAATATACTACATAGTATCCTTCTGTAATGTTGAATAGATTTAGTTTTATTTTTATTTTTTTCATTATTTTTAGAAAATCTTCTTTTTTTATTTGAATTGTAACTTTAACATTGATTTTTTGTTTTGTAACTTTTACAAAATATTTAGGACATTTTACTGTTTCTTTTGGTAGCTGTTCTAATTTGTTTCTTAAGATTTTTCTTTTTGTATATACTAAGTCAGCATATTCTATATATGCAAATGATGGTATTTGTAAAATGTCTAGTATTAAAAGTAGTTTCTCTTCTGGATACAATAATTCTAAAATAGTAGAAATATATTGTTGCCGTTCACTTTCACTTTTTTTGCTTATGCTTTTATAGCTAGCAAAATATTCTTTCTCTTCTTCATTATTACATTTATACATGTCTATCTTCCTTTCTTTAATATTAATTTAAGAATTATTTTTGATTTATATTACTTTATCATATTTTTTTTATTTTAAAATTATTATGATAAAAATAGTGCTTTTTATATAAATTTTGCAAAAATTATGCCTATTGCATAGGTTAAATATACTCTTTTGTTATTACATGCTTTTTTTGCTTTTGGAAGCAGCTCACATGCAACTATATATAGCATTGCACCTGCTGAAAACGAAAGGCTTGCTCCTACTAAAATAACACTTGTATCCCCTATTATTTTCCCTATAAACGCACCTATACCTGTTGGCATCCCAACCAAACTTGCATATTTTACTAAATCTTTAACTGAATTATTTTTTTCTTTTGCTGATATACTTACAATCATCCCTTCTGGTATGTTATGTAAAAACATTGCTATAATTATACTTAAACTTAATGCAAAATCATAACTATATGAAGCCCCCATAGCAATGCCTTCTGTTACATTATGTAATGACATAGCAAATATTATTATATATGTTGAGAAGGAAAATTTTTTATCTTGTTTACTAAAGCTAATTATTTGGGTATGATTATCTACCATATGAATAAAAAATATTCCAAGTAGTGTTGTTAGGGTTGTCACAAATACATTAGTTATATTATAGCTTTCTGGTAACATATCAAAACACACTATTCCTGTCATTATTCCTGCTGTTATTTCATAAAGCATTGCTTGTATATCTTTTGTATTTGTTTGTATAACAGCCCCTAGTAATCCACCTATTCCACTACTTATAGTTTCAAGTAATGATATTATAACAACAAATATAACCGTTTCTAACAAAAAAACACCTCTATAAATATATATTCATAAAGATGCATTTTATTATTATTCTGCTTTCATTCCTATTACTTCCGCTTTTCCTTTTATGATTTTCAAAGATAATTTAAATGAATCATCTATCGCTTTTTCAATATTATCTTCTGTTACTCCTAATTCGTTTTTTATTATTTCGTTAGATATAAACAAATTAGTTGTCATTATATCTCCTAAAGAGTATGGATTTAGTCCAGGTTCTATGTTTTTCTCTTTATATTCTTTTATCATTTTTTTAGCAGACATATTATATACAAATTTAGGTATTGTAATTATTTTCCTATTTGGCATATTAATTGATTTATGTACAATTTTTAAAAACTCTTTCCATGTCATATTGTACCAACCAACAGGGTAAGCAGTTTTTCCTTTTCCCTTTTCTATTGCAGAAGCTATACTCTGTGCTACTTGGTTTATGGTAACCATTGTAGTACCTCCTCCTGGATAAAATGTTACTTTATCTCCCATATTAAGTATTTGCTCAAGTATTGGCACCCATACAGGTTTTCTTCCTTCTTGAATACCAAAAATATATGGTAATTCTAAAACCATAACATCCATATTATCATCAGAAAAAGAAAAAGCTGCTTCTTCTTGATCTATTCTACTTCGTATATATGGATTTTTTTCATATAGTTTTAGCTCTGGCATAGTCTTTGCAAAATATGCAAAATATGAACCTAGTATAACAGCTTTTTTAACTCCCATTTCTTTTGCAAGTCCAAGTAACCTTTTTACCGGTTCAATGTTATATTTTACATATGACTCATAACATGGTGGACTAAATTCAACTCTTTCATCTACACCTGCTGCAAAAACAAATCCCTCACAACCTCTAAAACATTCTTTTAACTCATCATCTGTCATTTCTAAGTAATTTCCTAGACTTAGTTTTATCTTTGGATTAATACTAAGATTCTCTGGTAATGGAGGCAGCGATATCGAACTCACATCGTGACCTCTTTTTATTAATTCATCTGCACCTACAGAACCCAATAGTCCTGTTGCTCCTATCATAAATACTTTCAAAACTAATACCTCCTTTAAACATTTGGTACTGTAAAATTTTATGCTTTTATTGTATGCTAAAATCACATACTTCCATTAGTCTCCCTTTTTTTCATATATTATTATATGTTTTTTGTTTTACAAACTTATTCTTATTTTTCTACATTACCTTTTATATTTCCTTTATATCACATTTTTAAACTTTTTACAATATATTCATATGTAATATTTAAAAGCAAATATGTATAAAATAATAGTAAATTAAAATGGAGGGATACCCATGAATCGATTTTATGCAATAAAAAAAGCAAGCATAATAGGAATAATATCAAATATCTTCTTATGTATAATAAAATCTATAATTGGGTTCATAACAAACAGCCAGGCAATGATAGCAGATGCAGTAAATAGTGCGGGGGATATTTTTTCAAGTATTATGGCGTTTATAGGGAACAAAATAGCAAGCAAGCCAAAAGATGAAGATCATAATTTAGGACATGGTAAAGCAGAGTACATCTTTTCAATGCTTATTAGTATATCAATGATTCTTGTTGGAACAAAACTTTTTTTAAATTCTACTTTTACTATTATTTCTACTGTTTACTATAAATTTTCTTATTGGCTAATAATAATATCTATAATAACCATTATTACAAAATTTATACTTTATCTATATACTCATGGTACAGCAAAAAAATATAACAGTATATTACTTGAGGCAAATGCAAAAGATCATAAAAACGACTGTATTATAACAACTTTTACTCTTATTTCATCTTTATTTAGTTACAATCAAATATATATATTTGATACAGTTGTTGGTATTGGTATTTCTTCATGGGTTATCTTAGTTGGATTTAATATTTTTATTGATAGCTATAACGTTTTAATGGATAAAGCTATAAATAATGAAGGAAAGAAAAAGGTATTAGATATAATAAAAAAATATCCTGAAATAAAAAAAAATAGAGAATTTTAACTCTACTCCAGTTGGATACCAATATCAAATATCTTTTGTAATTTACGTAGATGGCAATCTTTCTACTTATGAAAGTCATAATATTGCAAATAAATTAGAAAAAGAAATTAGCAAATATGATGAAATCTATCTTACTATAATACATGTTCATCCAATATAAAAAGTATATAAAAGTCTATTTTTTATATTGGATATCGTATATTTCATCACTTTGTTCACTACCAGATAATGTTATTTGTACAAAAGTATCAAACCACTCAATATCTATATTGCTATCTCTTGCCATAGATCCATCATCGCTAATTGATTCTATAAACGAATCAATTTCCTTATCATTCTCATCAAGCAAACTTACCTTTACTTTTGTATCTCCAAAAGGCCAATCTGGCTCTCCTACTGCTTGAAATAATACAGTATAACCATTTAGTGAATTTGTATATTTTTCAATATCTGTAACCCTTATTTCTGTAATATATATAAAAGATAAACCTAAAATGCTAAAAATCACAAAAATAACAAGAAGTATAATTAAAATAGGTTTTATTATTTTTTTCATAGTCACCTCAAAAAAAAAAAATCAAGCAAAACCTATGCAATGCTTGATGTTGGCGGAGAGTGAGGGGTTCGAACCCTCGCGCCCCGAAAGACCTAACAGTTTAGCAAACTGTCCCCTTAACCACTTGGGTAACTCTCCAAACTTATTAATATATAAGCGGAAAATGTATTTCCGCTATATTTTATGGCGGAAGAGGTAGGATTCGAACCCACGGTACCTTTCGATATCACCAGTTTTCAAGACTGGCTCCTTAAACCACTCGGACACTCTTCCGTATTTGTTACATATATAATTATAACAGTTTTTTTATATTTGTCAATACCTCTTATGTGATTTTTAGTCATAAAAATGGACAATAGCTACATGCTAATGTCCCTCTTTTTTACTTTATTTTTAACTCTGTTGGTATTATTTTATTACATTCTTCTTGTATTTCTTTTATGTATTCATTGCTATATGGTTTTACTTTTTCTGCTGTTCCTATATCATAATATTGCTGTATAACATATTTTTTTACACCTATCTCTTTTAATATTTTTGCTATTTCAATACAATCTTCTTTATCCACATATTTTGGAAATAAAGTTGTTCTACACTGATACTCTTTGTTATACTTTATTGCAAGCTTTATTGTATTAAGTATATTATCAAATTTTGTGCTTTTAGTATCTGTTATATCATCATATTTTTTTTCTACTGTCTTTATATCTATTCCAAGATAGCTTATTTCTTCTATATTTTTTTCAATAACCGCAGGTAACTGTCCATTTGTATGTATGCCAACCACAAAATCATTTATATGTAATTTTTGTACTATTTTTTCAAAGTCTTTATCAAATGTACATTCTCCTCCACTAAGTACTATATGTGATATAAATTCTTTTCTTTCAAGCAATTTTGGTAATATTTCATTATCAAAGTCTATATCTTTCATCTTAATTAATTCTTTATTATAGCAATATCCACAATTAAAATTACATGTTCCAAAAAACAAAACCGAAGAAATATGTCCAGGATAGTCTAACATACTAGACCATACTACTTGCTTAATCATTTTGTGTTGCCCTTATTTTGCTGTACATATCTGCAACATCTCCACTTAAAAACTCTTCTCCTACTTGTACAGCTGGTGTCTCTTCTATGTCATTAAATAATAATTTTGCATATGCTGTAAAATCTACCCCAACATCTTTTTCTTCATAAGCTATATTGCTATCTTTTAATAATTCTTTCAATTCCTCACATTTTGGACAAAATTTTTGTGAAAATACTGTTACCATATGAATCCCCCCTATTGAATTTTTTCTCTTTTTCTATCTTTTAACTCTGCTTTTTTACCAGAATTAAATTTATCAACATAAACATAATATCCTGTTATTCTTGTTATTCCTCTTACATTCTCACTTCCACATTGTTTACATGTATCAAGTAATCCATTTGCTTTTGTATTACAATCTTTACATATTGTATACTCTGGTGAAAGTACCCACTGTACGCATTTTGTTTTATACCATGTTAATTTTAAAAGTTCATATATTGCCTTTGGATCTGGCATATTTTCTCCACCCCATATATGTATCATACTTCCGGCTTCTACTATAGAGTGAAATTTTGATTGTTTCATAAGTCTTGTAATATAGTCAACATCACTATCTACTGCAAAATGTATTGAGTTTGTATAATATACTCCATATTCATTCTCTTTTCTATATGCTCTATCCTGATAATGTTTTACATCAAGTTTTGCAAATCTTGTTGCTGTACTTTCAGCAGGAGTTTCTTCTAATTTCAAGTTTATTCCATATTTTTTGCTAAGTTCTGGTATTTTTTTAAACATAAACGTAACAATTTCAAGTCCTTTTAAAAATGCCTCATCTGATTCATGCAATTGTTTTCCTATTAAATTATATACACATTCATTAAGACCAACTATACCAATAAGCCAAGATATTGTTTCAGGTCTTATATATGGTTTGCCATCCATACCATCTACATAGAAAGAAAGTGGTGAATGATCAAGGTTAGCAATTTTCCATACATATTCTTTTCTTATTACATGTGCTCTACATGCAAGTTCCATTCTATTTTCTAGTTCTTTATAGAAGGAAGCATCATCTTTTCCTACTTTAAGAGCAATATTTGGTAGGTTTATTGATACATTTTGTCCTCCTACAAATCTTAATTCCTCAGGTGTATCTATTAATTTCATGTCCTCTTCGGTAAAATCTATTTTAAGTCTACAACATTGTGAAATAGAACAAGCACTTCTATCAAATATAAAGTAAGGACAACCATTTTTACTTGCTGATACACAAGCTCTCATAAGCAATGCTTTTGTATCTGGATCCGTAAAACTTTCTTCATTTACATGTAGATTTATTTTAGGAAACGGAAATGGCATTCCATCTGCATCTCCCTCTTCTACTATTTCAAGTAAAGCTTTTGCAAACAATTTTGATTCTCTTGCAAAATCTTTATATCTTAATATTTTATAGTCATTTTCTTCAGCAAATTTCTTTGTTTCTTCTCTTGTATCAAAGTAATATATGTTTTCCAAATAGTCTTGAACCATAAATTTACCTTTTGGTCCCATTGCATATACCTCTTTATAATGTGCTGGTATATTTGCATACACATTAAAATCAGTAAAAGCAACTTGTCCCCCCCTTGCACCTGCAAGTTGTGATAAATCAAATACTAATGTTTGTGCTAATTGTTTTATCTCTTTATACGGCATACCAACAAGTAGCGGAGCAAAAAACATATTTATTGCTTCCCATCCAATTGCTCCAGCAAATTGTCCTTGTAAAAACTGTGTCATTGAACAAATATGTCTTGCTAGAACATATGCAGTTTTTGCTGGTGAAGAATTTGTTGGAATAGAAGGTATGTTTCTAAGTCCATTCTTTTTTATATATTCAGGTGAGTGCCCTGAACAATAAAATCTATTTACCATTCCTAAATCATGAATGTGTATTTCTCCCATAAGATGTGCTTTAGAAATATCACTATCATATATTTCCTTTAAAGCATACTCTTTTAATGCTTTTTCAGCAAGAGCTAAATTAATGCTTTCTGGAGTATGTGAAGTATTTCCGTTTTCTTTGTTTGCATTTTCTATAAGCTCAGTTATATCATAAAAAGGAATTGTTACATCTGAATTAGATTTTAATTCTTTATCATGTCCTTTTTCTAGTAAAACCATATTTACAAGTGAACGTATAAATGAAGTTGTAACTACTTCTAAATTAGCATTTTTTAATTTTTCTGTTACATCATCTGCTACTTCTTGAGCTATTTTTTCTGTACAATTGATCTCCTTTATTAAAGCATTCTTGATATAACTTTCATCATATTCTGCTCTTTCTAATTTTGTTGTAGAATCAACCATTAACGCAATATCTGTTGAATCTGTTTTACTTGCTTTTTTTAATACTTTCATCCATATCACCCCAAAAAACATATAAAAAAACAACCTTTATTAGGTTGTAAGTAAAATACATTTGATATATTGCTATATCACATATTCTCTTGCAGCCAAATGATACATATAACTAATATAATATATAATTGTGTTTAAAACTTTTATCATATGTATAAATTGGTTTTTGAACTATCTATGTTATATCATAGCAAGTTACAAAAATCAATATTTTTTTTATAAGAAATTTAAATGTAATAATTAATAATTTTTACATTCTCTTAAAATGTTGCAATTACTTGTTATTATCATTTTCAAAAAAAGTTATCTTGTCAAGTAATATTTTTGTAACAAATCAAATAAAAATTAGAAGAATATTTTATCCCTCTAATTCTGTATTTTAAATTTTAAAAATCATATAATGGTATATAATTTATACAAAGATTTTCAAAGCTCTTTTAGCTATATTTAAGTATTGCTTATCTTCCTCAGATAAGTTATCACCACTGTTTTTTGTTATGTATTCATATCCATTTCTATTTGCAAATTCAAGAGCTTTTCTTTTAGCACTTTCTAATTTATTATAATCAAAGTCAAGAGAAGGATAGATTCCAAGTATTGCAAGTTTTCTATTCATTTCTACATCTTTTTTATTTGGATTATAGTACATAGCAAGAGTCATTATCTTAAAAAATTGTTCTGTTGTTAAATTCTGAACTATTTGAATTGCAGATAATTCTTCTGACAAATTTAAATTGTTTATATACTCTTTTAAGTAATTTTTATCATATTTTTTATTAATATCTGTATCATATATTTGTATAAACTCAAAGTTGTTTATAAACTGAGTAATATCCTTTGTTAGATCTGTATCGTATTTTATTTTAGTATTTACTAATACTGTGTCTGTAGGTGATAATACTATATTTATATCATCTGGTAACTCGCCCTTCCAATTAGGTCCCACTATTAAATTATCTTCTTTTTTATTGCCTGTTGTTTTTGTGCTAAAATCAGCAAATGCATTTGTCCAAGAATCTCGTAAATCTACTGTGTATTCTACTCCATTTACTTCCGGAATCCTTATTAAAACAGGTCCATTAGATAAATCAATATATCCATTTGCAGTTATATGATTATATTTTTCATCTATTTTTTCTGTATTTATTATATACATTTTATTTAAATTTTTTCTATTTTTATCAATCATTGTAATTACAAGTGGAAATCCATAAACATACGAACTCATCGCTATTGAATTTAATATTTCTTGATTATTATTTTCTTGATCATTTTCGCCATTTCTTGTAAAATATGTATTTTCAGGAAAAACAATAATTCCATATTTGTTTGCAAAAAATGGCTTCTGTAAATAATTCATAGAAAAATCGCACATACACTTATTAACATTTTTCACACCACATTTTGTATTGTTATTGTACATAAAAGCACCTCCATATAATATTCTATTAAATAGAGATGCATTTGTTACCTTGTAATTATTATATTAACACTAGATATTTTCTGATATGATAAATGTCATCGCTACAAAAGTCACATATAACAATAATAACATAATAGATTTAGACTTTTCAATTTTTCCTTTCTTAGATAAAAAGTATATAAAGGACCCTATACATAACATTATAAATATCTGATACATAAGTAAATAAGTAAATTGTATTGGATGAATAATAGAAGCTATACCAACAATTAGAAGAATATTTGACACACCACTTCCTACTATATTTCCAGTTATTATATCATACTCTTTTCTTCTTCCCGCTACAATTGCAGTTGTAAGTTCTGGTAACGTTGTTCCAAAAGCTACAACAGTAGAACCAATTAATGCTTCTGAAAGTCCAAAACTACTTGCTATTAAAGTAGCAGAATCTACTACCATATTCCCTCCAAATACAGTAAATACAATTCCAAGAGTTATAAATATAGAAACTGTAATTAAACTATTAGGAATTACTTTTTCAACTTCATTTATATATTTTAAATCTTCTTTTATTAAGTCTTTTTCATCTTTTACACTAACAATTTTCTTTGCTTTTTTTATAAGATAAATAAGATAAATAAAGAATAAAATTACAAAAATAATGCCATCAATATTGCTAAGTTTTCCTCCTATAATAAGTGTTATTAATAAAAATACCTGTACCGCCATCATTTTCAAAACTTCTGAACCAACATTTTTTTTAATAATTACAGGAAACAAAAACGAACTTACTCCTAAACTTACTGTCATAGTAGAAATTATACTACCAATATTGTTTGACAAAGTTATCTGATTTTGTTTTAATGATGATATACATCCTATAACAAGCTCTGGAATACTTGTTCCTATAGCAATTATTGTCATTGATATTATCATCGTTGAAATATTAAATCTCTTTGCTACTTTAACCGAACCTTCTACTAATAAATTTGCACCAAGTATTAATAAAACAAAACCTATTATTAAACTAAAAAATTGCATAATCTCTCCTTATCTTTTGTTATATTATCTGTAAATTTTTATTTTATATAATTATATAGTATATATTTTGACAAATCAAGACATTTTCACAAATTTATAATATATTAGCGTTTTTCAGAATAAAATCAAAAAATAAGACTGTACAGAATTGCACAGCTTTATATTTGGCTCAATGTCAAATGTTGGGGTGCAGATTATTAAAAATAACCTGTATCTC
>CAZQJQ010000030.1:0-10249 GCA_964593045.1 uncultured Clostridiaceae bacterium | reverse complement strand
AATTTTTCCGATACCGAGGAGTTTGCGTAAAGGAATATCATAACAAGCCCCCGCATCCACTTAATTTGTGAGTGCGGGGGCGTTTTTAGCAGGGTTAGATGTTAATTTGGAATAAATGCCAAGGTATAACTTTTGTTGAGTTTATCAAATTCAGCATAGGTGTATTCAATTACTTTGCCAGATGTAGGATCAGACACCGTTATGGTTGAATCAGATGCACCAATAACTACGGCATAACGTTGCTTTTTTGGAAATTCAACAGGTATAGTACCTATATCAGGGAGATAACCATTCCAAGTATAAAGAGAAGGATCATCCCAAAGCCATACAATAAGTATCACATTTGCTTCCATAGCGGTTGCAATGACTTCGGGTGAATCTTCAGACGCTAAAAGATGAAATTTAGGAGAACTTATATTTTCCATATATCTTTTTACTATTCTCTTTAATAATCCCCAGTCACCACCATACTTGGTAGTATTTAAATCACCAACAAAATATTGCCAAGTTGTAGGTCCATATGTTTCTCCATTATCACCTTTATAAAATGTTGCATCAGCTACTTCAAAATAATCAAGAAGCTCTTCTTGAGTAACATCATATCCATAGTAATCAAGAACCATCTCAATGCAAGCTAACATAGAAGCTTGTTTATACAAAGGTGTGATGGGTTTAATTTTAAACTTAGCTCGTTCATATGCTGATTTACTTTTTGCTGTTGTCGTTGTCTTTTTTGCTGTTGTCGTTGTTTTAGGTTTTGTTGTTGTCGTTGTTTTCTTTGTTGTCACTTTTTTCGTTGTCGTTGTCGGTTCCTTTGTTGTCACTTTTTTCGTTGTCGTAACGGGTTTTTTCGTAGTTGTCACAGTTGTAGTTGTCGTAACCGGCTCTTTTTTTGTAGTTGTCACAGTTGTAGTTGTTGTAACAGGCTCATTTGTTGTTGTCACAGTTGTGGTTGTCATAGAGGTGTCACTAATTGTTGTTGATTTTGTTGTTTCTGTCTGTGATTTTGTAGCTGAACTCGTTTCAGTCTTGCTTGTGTTGCTTGAACTTGTCGAACAAGAAACAAGAATACCAAGAGTCGCAACAGTTGCATAGATAAGCATCCGTTTTTTCATGAAGATCACTCCTTAAATAGTTTAATTAAATTATTTACTTCTTTGCTTGCTACAAGATTATATCATAATATATTAATTATGTCAAATATATTATGATATTTTTTTAAAATATATAGGTTTGTCAAATACTCAATTTAAAAATTGTTTAATTACTTAAATTGAAATCTTCCAATAAGAATATTTTTTATTTTTTTATAAAATCTATTGCTTTTTTTTTATCTATATGGTATACATATACTGTATAAATGTATTAATTTAAGGGTGGTAATATGGATAACATAAGTAAAAGAAATATATTAGTAAAAATATTATTTATTATGATGTTTATATATTTTATTGTTTTTTGTATAAATAATATATATGCATATAATTTGACTTTTAAAGTTGACATTGTGAATGATGGTGAAAATAATACGTCTGGATATTATATAATGACTTTTTCTAAGGCATATACGACCGATGGCCAGTATACAAACTATAAAAATAAGGGCGAATGGAATAAATTTAAAGAGAGTAGTGCTAGTAGTGGCATTACAGAATATACAGAGTATTGGAAAGGAGAGAAAACAAATGGCAAAGTAGTCAAAAATACGTATAATAATATATATAAAGAAAAATATACGTCATATTATCAGGGTGGTGCAAGTTACTATTCTTCAGCAGGCATAATATTTCAAAAAAATGGAATGACTACTACTAATTACGACACTGATACTGGTACTTATATTGGATATGCTACGTTCAATGATAGTAGTTTCTCTATGAAAGAAATAAAAGTAAATATGGATGATGTTAATTTGTATAAAGATGTAATTGGTGCTGGTGGAACTCTGAAAATAAAGTCTAAATCAGAATCAGAATCAGATGTTGATACAATAACATATAGATCAATAAACTATATTGGTGAGAATGTTCTCAAAAATGATGAATTTGGAGAATATCAATATGGTTATAATAATAGGACCGACTCCAAAAATGACAGCGCTAGTATTGCTGTTTCTAAGTGGTTTATACCAGCTTCATATATTGAGGATTTAAGAAATCAAGATGGTTATATTAATGATTCACAAAAAATAAGGTTTTCTATGCCTGCTAGTGTAACATATAAACCAACAGATTCAACAACATATGAAAGACATGTATTTACAACATTATATGATGCATATAGCTATAAAGATAGTAAATGGGGGAAATATGGGGAGAACTGGTTTAGCTATGGTTCGTTACTAGGACTACATAATGATGGCACAATAGATGATAGAGGAGTTGGATCTCTTGCGAACAACTATGATAACTGGCTTGACTTTAGTGACGTAAATATAGGAACGAAAAAAGTGCTAATAAGGCATGTTTTGAAAGACAATACTAATAATAATGATAATTATGTAGGTGATAATTTAGATATTGCAAATAATAATGAGATAATTAAAACTAAAAAAGAAGATGATAGTCCAACGTTAGATACTATATCGTCAAGTTCTCCAAGTGAATTATTAGAAGAAAATCCAACAGCTGAAACAGCTGATGATTATCAAGAGTATTTTGAAATAAATAATGATCAACGTATAATAGCATCAAGATCTACAACACTTGCTAAAGAGGGGAAAATATATAAGTATGCTGGGGTGGCCTATGCTACAGGTAGTACCTTACAAGAAGCAGAAACAACTTTTTATACAAGGTCTAGTATTGATACAGACAAAGATAAAGTTACTTCTGCTGAAAAAGATGAATATACTGTTATAACATACTATTATACAGAAGATTCAGTAGATACACCTTCATCTGTTACACTAGTAAATGATAAAGAAGCAAGTGATTGTACGTTTCAAGAAGTAAAAACAGGAGATAAAATTAAATTAGGTGTGAAAGCGGTAAATTGGACTTTGTATACGTTAAAATATAAAATAGAAGTATTAGATGGAAATATAAAATATACTAGAACTGTTGATGATTTAGTAACTAATGATTTAGAGAAGGTAGTTATAAAAAATAATGGAAATAAAACTATTGATGGAAAGAATATTACTTCAGATATTTTTGGAACGGGAGAAAGTAACCTTATAAATAAATCTTCTCCGCAAACGCTTGTATTTAGTGTAAACACAAATACTGCAGATGGACACTCTATTAACCATTATGCTCCGATGAACACTGGGACACTTCCTAGTAGTTCTAACATTAGTAAATTAGTTGGACCTACTACAGATATGGATAGTTTTTCAAATAATGAATTTACTATATCAAATAATGCTGCTAATGGATTAAGGTATGTGTATTCTTATGTTCACTATAAAAAAACAGGGAATGTTGATTCTAATAATGATACATTTATAAGGGTACAGAATAAAATAACGGTAGATGCAGCTATTACTACTCATGAAGTAGTTAATCATACTACTACTACGGGAAATTTCATACAAAAAAATGCTGAATTTGATATATCACTTAACAATAGTAATATTGCACATTTAAGTAAAGTATATGCAATATTTGATTTCGATGTTACTGTAAATGGTCAAAATAAAAAGGCAGGAACATTAGTTGAAATACCATATACTATGGGAACGGGAACATTTCTTTTAAAAAATATTACTGCGAGTAATATTGCTGAGACAAATAAAAGTACTATATCGCAACTTGAAAATAGAATATTAGTTATTGGTGTTTCTGATAATATACCTACAGATAAATCAAATGATCTTACATTAGATGAAAAATTCTTGAGTTTATTTAAAGAAAATACATTGTATAGTATAAATAAATTTAATAGTAGTTTTGTAGAAAATAGATCAGACAATTATTATAAAAAATATATAAGTGGATCAACTAATGATGTATCAGCTAAGTTTAGTTGTAATGATCTTAAGAATGCTAGTAAAACAATTGACGTTGGACAAATATATGACAAAGAATATACAGATAATGTTACAATGTATGATGATTCATATTATTTTGCATATGAAATAATAAAAACAAAAACATTATCTAGAATATATGATTTTAAAGTTACAGATTGTACAGATGTAAATTGGAAAAATGTATTTAGAAACTCTTCTAATAGTACGGTAAATGTTCATACTGGAACACAGTATTTTTCAGGCATAAGAGAATATATGGTATATGGAGCTTCTTCTACAAGTAGTTCTAATTTGGGAGGAAGTGCATTTAACTACATAATAGAAAGATCTAATGAAGAAAAACAGACTATTATCCCTGTAGGAGCATATAAGAGTACAGATAAGACATATATATTTGCACCAAAACTTGGATATAGAATAAGTTATGATTTAAAAACAAGTGGAGTATATAATAAAGCTACAACAAGTAATGATAATGGTTCGAGAAGAATAGAAATAACGCCTTCATATTATTATATTTCAAAAGATGGAAAAACATATAAAAATAATATAACGTTATATTACAAAAATTCGGATGGTAAATATGTAAAATTTGCAAATAGTGGATATACTATAGCATATACTCCAAACAATGGATATAGATATCTTCTTAATATAGATGTTACATCAAATACAGAAAATTTATCTAGTAAACTTGTAAACTTAGATATTTCAAAAAAATTTACGTTATATAGTGGAACGAGTATGGCATATAGTGATAATAATTTTGTACAGTCATGGTATGGTGAGTTCAAACTTCCAAATTCTACTATAGCAGTGGCAAACGGTGGAAATATAAATAGCCCACTTACTGATGGATATATTGGTGTGAAATTTACAATTAAATGTATTGATAAGGATAGTTCTGGAACAGAAACAACGACTTCATATAATGTAAATGATAGTTCTGCATCTCCTAATACAAATACAACACAATGGGATTATGAAGGATATCTTGGATTTACAAATCCTGGTAGTGAAGCAAATGGATTATCATTACAACTTGAAAAAGGAACATGGAATATTAGTAATCAGATATATCAAGAGATAAAAGGAACAGTTATACTTTATGATATAGATAATAGAGCAGCTGATGATTTTGAGTAAAATATAGCATAAATATACTAGCAGGTACTAAAGTACCTGCTAGTATATTTTAGTATGTATTTTCAACAATTTTAATTATTATACTTGAAATTATAATAATTTGTGGTATAATAAAAGCAAGAGAGGAATAATATATAATTAGGTGAGTACTTTGGAAAAATTTGTTGATAGAAAAGAAGAATTAGAATTTTTAAATAAAGAATATGATAAAAAAGGATCTTCTTTTGTTGTACTGTATGGTAGAAGAAGAATTGGAAAAACATCTTTAATTTCTCGTTTTGCAAAAAATAAAAATATGTTA
The DNA here is from genome assembly GCA_964593045.1 of uncultured Clostridiaceae bacterium. Lineage (GTDB taxonomy): Bacteria > Bacillota > Clostridia > TANB77 > CAG-465 > JAOAHC01. Next base: position 4,826 of record CAZQJQ010000030.1, on the reverse strand, counting down.
TATTTTTTGGCAACTGAAGAATCAGAAATTCAAAATCAAGAGAAGTTAAAGAATCAAATAGCTGAATATACAAATAATGAATTATTAAAAAGTGTAAATATTGGTAATTGGGATATATTATTTAAAACATTTGTAGAATATAAAACAAATTATAAAAAAATTTTAGTTATAGATGAATTTCAATATTTAGGAAAAACAAATTCTGCTTTTCCATCAGTTTTTCAAAAAATATGGGATACTAGTTTGAAAGAAGAAAATATAATGGTAATACTATGTGGTTCGCTAATACATATGATGGAATCACAAGTTTTATCTTATAATAGTCCACTATATGGTAGAAGAACAGGACAAATAAAATTAAAGCAGATACCTTTTAGATATTATAGTGAGTTTTTTAATGATTTAGATGAAAAAAAATTAATAGAGTATTATGCAGTAACTGGAGGAGTTCCTAAGTATGTAGAATTATTTAGTGAAAATACTAATATCTATGATGCTATAAATGAAAATATATTAAAGAAACAAAGCTTTTTATATGAGGAACCACACTTTTTACTACAAAATGAAGTTACAGAAGTTGGAAGTTATTTTTCTATAATAAAAAGCATAGCAAGTGGTAATGAAAAATTAAGTAAAATATCTTCGAATTTGAAATTACCACAGACTAGTCTTACTAAGTATATTAAAACTTTAATAAATTTAGATATACTGACAAGAGAAGTGCCTATAACAGAAAATAATCCTGAAAAAAGTAAGAAAGGGTTATATAAAATAAATGACAATTTCATAAAGTTTTGGTTTAAGTTTATATATCCTAATATGGGATATTTGGAAATTAACAATTCAGAATTTGTATTAAATAAAATAAAGGATAATTTCATAGATAATCATGTTAGTTTTATTTATGAAGATGTATGCAAAGAGAAAATGTGGGAATTAAATACTTCAAATAAGTTAGGATTTAACTTTGATAAAATAGGAAGATGGTGGGATAACTCGGATGAAATTGATATAGTAGCATTTAACTTAGCTACCAAAGACATAATATTTGGTGAATGTAAATATACAAAGAAAGCAACAGATGTAGATGTGTTTTATGAATTAGAAAAAAAGTCAATAAAAGTTGTATGGAATAATTTAAATAGAAAACAAAAATATATATTATTTAGTATATCAGGATATACAAATAGGCTAAAAGATTTAGCAAATAATAGAAATGATATTATATTAGTTTAGAATTTGTTTAAGTAAACATTGAGTTTAAAAAGAAATTGTATGAGGCTAAAAAAGTTACACAAAATATAGCATAAATATAGGGGCTGTAAAAAAAGTCCAAAAAAAAATAATAGTTGAGTTCAGATTTTGAATTTAACTATTATTTTTTTGAAAATTCTTTTAAAGTGTATTAAATTTTTGTAAGTTTTATATATTATTATTATTAAAGGGTACAAAAACAGCAGGTATGACATTAGTCATATCTGTATTATGTAAATTAATTATACTATGCACATTGTTCTATTCTTGCTTTTTTATTATGATATTTGCATAAATTAAATTCACAAGAAATTAAAGTTAATTCTAAGATAACATTATCAATTCCACGTCTTTTTATTCTTTTATATGCTTTATCATTTTTTATAATTCCATATGTTCCTTCTGCCTGTATACTTCTATTCATACATAGTAATGCTCCTTGTATAGAGCAAAGATTTTTTAGAACTTCTTCATGCATAGAAGTTAAATCTTTATTTATTCTTACTGTTCTATTACCTTTAGTTTTTGGACAACATTTTTCTTTATGTGGACAATTTTCACAACTTTCACATTCATATATTTCTTCTGTTCTACCATACTTATTTCCATTAATATGACGATTAAACTTAAAATTTAATTTTCTGCCATTAGGGCAAATTAAATATCCATCTTTACTATACTTAAAATTTGTTGATTTATATGGGTTGTTCCTATATTTTTCATTCTTTACTTCTTTCTCAAACATTGTAAATTTCATAAATTTTTGCATATTATGTTGTTCACAATATATGTAATTGTTAAATGAACCATAACCTGCATCAGCAACTGGATACTTAGAATATTTTCCATATGTTTTGTTAAATTCTTCCATTAAAGGTACAAAACAATCCATATCTGATGCATATTGTTTAACATCCACTACTGCAATATATTCATCACACACAGCTACTTGCATATTATATGCTGGTAACAATTGATCATTTCCCATGTAATCTCTTTTGATTCTCATAAAAGTGGCACTATTATCCGTTTTAGAATAGCTATTTCTTTTTTCACCACAAATTTGTATATGTTTAGCATAATTTTTTAGCTTCTCTATATATTCATTTAATTTTTCATATTTTCTTTGATAACTTGTCTTTCTAACACCCTTGCCATATACAAATTTTTCTACATCTATACAACATAATTTAGCATACTTTTCTAATATTTGCTCTAAATATTCTATTGTATATTCACTACGCTTTTCAATTTTAACATTCATTAATTGTAAATCTTCTGCATTTATTATATCTATTATTTCAGATACTTTTTCAAATGTTTTATCTCTATTTTTAATACAAGATTTTTTCCATACCCAACTATATTTATTTGCATTAGCTTCAATTTTTGTACCATCTATGTATGTATGTTCTAAATCAACATTTTCTTTTTGAAATATTACTTTATTAATTTCAACAAAAATATTTTCAATCGTACCTGTTAAATTTTCTCTTATGAAATTTCCTATTGTTGCAAATGAAGGAGCCTTCATATCATCTAAAAGCCACATATATCTTATATCCGTTTTACATGACTTTTCTATTTTTCTTAAAGACAAATATCCATTTTCCATAAAAGAAAAAAGTACAATTTTTAAAAGTTTAGTATAACTATATCTTGGTCTACCTGTTTTGTATCCTTTCACTACAAAAAAATGAGATAGATCAATTGAGTCTACTATTTCACAAAAAGAATATACTGGATCAGAAAAATCTATAATTTTTTCAATTTCTATTGGCAATTTTAATTGTTTTGGTGTATAATTAATTATGATATTAGTTTTTTTCATATTTAAATTATATCATAAAGAGTTGAAATATTCACGTTTTCAGCTCTTTTTTGCATAAAAAATGAGCGATTTTTTTCGCTCATTTTTCAGAAGACTTTTTTTACAGCCACTATATTTTAGTATGTATTTTTTTAAATAAAGATGAATTTAAAATATAAAAAACAATATCAGTGACCTAAGAAGAGCAATACAAACTAGTTGTATTGTCAACTTTTTTTTAAAAATGCCAATTGAATATACAGATAAATTAAAAAAATAAATAATGAAAAATTAACGGGTAAGAGTAATACTAAAGCAAATAAAAAACATATTGGAATATATTTTAATATACTAAACATTGATGAAAATATCTAGGTACTGAAAGCTCTTCTCATTTATATATCATAGTATATAGTGACTTTAAGTCTGTTATAAATGAAAATAAAAACTATGATAATTTTATTTTAGTTACTTATTTTGGAGTTATAGAAATTATTTATAATATTTTAGATGGGATTAAATGGCAAACAAAGAAAAACCATTTAATATATCAAGTACAAGTATTCATAAAGCTATAATAGATGAAAATGAGTATATTTTGTACATTAATTAGTAAAAATATATTAACTAGTATTTACATCTAAGTTATTCTGTGATATAATGTTTACATAATTATAAAGCTACTTTATTAAATTTAAGAGAGGGATGATATTTTGAAACGGGTTTGTTTTATTTTACTTTTAGTTTTTAGCATCTTAACATTTACTTCATGTAGAGACAATGAAAGTTTAGAACCTATTTACACATCAGTTGATCCTATTAGTTCATATTCAGTTATAACAACACCTACAACTACGGTAACGACTAGTATTACTTCAAATACAACTACAACAACTGATTCAACTACTACAGATTCTACAACTACTGCAGCAACAACAAAAAAAGTGATAAGTACTACTACAACTACCGCAATGACAACAAAAAAGGTGACAAAAAGTACGACTACTACAGATAAAAAAGAAGAAAATAAAGTTGTTCTTGATGTAAAAAACATTCAACAACTACCAGAATTACCAGCGGGATGTGAGATTACTTCTTCAACAATTGTTCTAAATTATTATGGTTATGATGTAAGTAAAATGGAACTTATTGACTACATGCCTATAAGTAATAATTTCTATAATGATGGTAAAAAACAAATAGGGCCAAATCCTAGAAAAACTTTTGCTGGTGATCCTACTAAAAGTTACTATGGAGCATATGCCCCTGTAATTGAAAATACAATTAATCTTTATCTTGATAGTGCAAATTCCAATATGGTAGCAAAAGACATTACGGGAACATCACCAAAAAATCTATATAAATATATAGATAGTGGAATACCAGTCATTGTATGGGCTACAGTTGAAATGAAAGAAACTAGAGTTGGTGATACTTGGTATTTTGAAGATGGAACAAAGTTCGTATGGACAAGAGGAGAACACTGTCTTGTACTTATTGGTTATACAGATGATAGTGTGATCTTATCTGATCCATATGATTCTAGAGGAACAGTAGAATACAGTAAATCCATTTTTGAAAAAAGGTATTCTGATCTTTTTTCTCAGGCTGTTATAATACAGTAAAGTTTAAAATATAGCATAAATATACTAGCAGGTACTAAAGTGCCTGCTAGTATATTTTAGTACATATTTTTTTATCCAAAAGGCACTAGTTTTGTCACATGTATTGCAAAGTATTGACATATGTGAAACAGGTATAT
>CAZQJQ010000029.1:0-10748 GCA_964593045.1 uncultured Clostridiaceae bacterium | reverse complement strand
AGAAAGAAAATAATAGCACAGGAAAGAAGAAAAGCAAAAAAAGAAGGCATAAAAAGGGGTAAAACGATAGGAATAACAGAAGGTAAAATGATAGGAATAACAGAAGGAAAAACAATAGGAATAACAGAAGGTAAAATGATAGGTAAAAAAGAAGGCATAAAAGTAGGAGAACAACTAGAAAAAATAAAAGTAGCAAGAAGCATGCTGAAAATGGGAATAGAGATAAATGTAATAGAGAAAGTAACAAAGTTAAGTAAAGGTGAAATAGAGAAGTTTAAAATATAGTTTGATGTCAAAGAAGAGGGTGTTTAGAAATATAATTTTCTAGATACTCTCTTTAATATAGGTTATAACTTTTAAACCAATAACTTCTTTGTTTTGAAGATAAATAAATTGAATTTAATTGAAAAACCAGTATAAATATTATATAATATGAGTAGTATAAAATAAAGAAGGAAATGGGAGGTATATAATGCTAAAACTATATAATACTTTAACAAGAAAAAAAGAGGACTTTATACCTATAGATAAAGAGAACAATTTAGTTAAAATGTATAGCTGTGGCCCTACAGTATATAATTATGCTCATATTGGAAATATGAGAGCATATATATTTATGGACATGTTGCGAAAAACATTAATATATAATGGCTATAGTGTATTAAGTGTTATGAATATTACTGATGTAGGTCATATGACTTCTGATGCTGATGAAGGAGAAGATAAAATGGAAAAGTCAGCAAAAGAAAAAAATATGTCAGTATATGATATTTCAAAAATGTATACTGATTCTTTTTTTAAAGATATTGTAAAATTAAATATTGCAATGCCTGAATTTGTTGCTAAGGCTACAGAACATATAGGCGATATGGAAAATTATGTAAAAGAAATAATTGATAATGGCTATGCATATGAGACATCTAGAGGAATATATTTTGACACCTCTAAATTAAAAAGTTATGGTGAACTATCAAAAATAAACTTAAGTGAACAAAAAGCTGGGGCAAGAGTAGAGATAGATGAAGAAAAGAAAAATCCACTTGATTTTGCTCTTTGGATAAAAGCTCCAAAAGAACATATTATGAAATGGAATAGTAAGTGGGGACTATGTTATCCTGGTTGGCATATTGAATGTAGTGCTATGTCTAGAAAATATTTAGGTGAGCATTTTGATATACATACTGGTGGAGTGGATCATATTCCAATTCATCATGAAAATGAGATTGCACAATCAAAAGGAGCAACTGGAATAAATCCAGCGAACTTTTGGATGCATTCTGAATTTTTACTTATAGATAATGGCAAAATGTCTAAATCTCTTGGTAATGTATATAAAATTGAAGACTTAGAAAAAAGAGGATTTGAACCATTATCATATAGATTGTTTAATTTTACTTCACATTATAGAAACAAGTTAAATTTTACATGGGAAGGTTTAGAGTGTGCACAAATATCGCTTAATAGATTGCGTGACAGCTATAAATCACATCTTGAAGGAACTAATAAAATAGATAGTTCTGAAATTGAATCTTTGAGATTAAAATTCAAAGAGGCACTAAATGATGATTTAAATATGCCACTTGCACTTTCTGTAGTTTGGGAAGTTGCTAAAAAGCAGGTAAAATCTAAAGATTATGCTATGCTTTTACTTGATTTTGATAATATATTATCTATTGATATACAAAAAGATAATGTGCTATGTAAAACAAAAGAACAATATCCAGATGAGATAATGAAAATTTTAAAAGAAAGAAGAAAAGCAAGAGAAATAAAAGACTTTAAAACTTCTGATGTTTTAAGGGATAAATTAAATGAGCTAGGATATATAGTAAATGATACTAAAGAAGGTCAAAAGATAGAGAAGAAATAAGGAGGCAAAAAATGCCAATAGTAAATAAAGATAGTATAGATGAAGTAAATAAATATAATGAATTTGTAAAACAATCTAAATATACAAACCATATGCAAGATTTAAGATGGGGAAAAGTAAAATCTTCATGGATACAAGAAGCAGTTTATATAGAAGAAAATGGTAAAATAACTCATGCTATGACTGTAAGACTTAAAAAAATACCATATTTTAATTCATATTTTGCGTATGCATCACGTGGACCTGTATGTGCTCCAGATGATATGGTTGGAATTGATAGGTTGATAAAAGAACTTGATACTGTTATAAAAAAATATAATGTGTATGTACTTAAATTTGACCCCGAAATTTTATATAGCCAAGAATTAGAAAAAAAATATAGAGATGCGGGATATAAAGTGTTATCAAGAAATAAAACATCAGATGAACTAATACAACCAAGATATAATATGTTACTGTATATATCAGGAAAATCAGAAGATGATATATTTAAAGGTTTTTCTGAAAAAACAAGATATAATATAAGGCTTGCAAAAAGAAAAGGTGTTGAAGTAAGATATTCTAAAAGTGAAGAGGATTTAAAAATTTTTTATGAGCTATATAAAGTAACATGTAAAAGAGATAAAATAGGTTGTAGAGATTATGAATATTTTGAAAATATGTTAGAAGCATATAATGAAGATGAGATTAGAATATATATTGCATCTTATGAAAATGAAAATTTAGCTAGTGCAATAAACATAAACTATGGAGGTAAATCATTCTATATATATGGTGCAAGCAGTAATGAAAAAAGAAATTTGATGCCAAATTATTTAATGCAATGGGAAATGATAAGGTGGGCAATACAAACCAATTGTAAGAACTATGATTTTGGAGGAGTTCTTGTACTTGATAAGGAGAATGGACTATATAAATTTAAATCGGGATTTTGTAAACAAGAAGGCGTAACTGAGTTGATAGGAGAAGTAGATATAGTATATAACCCATTTATATATTTTATATATTATACAATACTTCCTATGAAAAAGAAAATAACTAGATTTATTAGAAATATAAAAAGGAAATTAACAAAAAAGGTATAAAAACTAATATAATTAAGTAATATAGTATGGGAGGCAATATGGAAAGAGTAAATTTTAAACCAGGAAATTTTGTATATCCAATACCAGCTGTTTTAGTTACATGTGGTGATATGAATAATGCAAATCTTCTTACAATAGCATGGACTGGAACAGTATGTTCAGATCCTGCTATGACATATATATCAGTAAGAAAAGAGAGATATTCATATGATATTATAAAAAAAAGAAAAGAATTTTGTATAAATCTAACAAATAAAGATTTAGCATATGTGACTGATTATTGTGGAGTAAAGTCAGGAAGACAAGAAGATAAGTTTAAATCAATGAATTTAACCAAGAAGAAATGTTCAAAGATAGATTGTCCATATATTGAAGAAAGTCCAGTAAATATAGAGTGTAAAGTAAAAGAAATAATCGAATTGGGTAGTCATGATATGTTTTTAGCAGAAGTTGTTTCTGTAAATGTAGATAAAAAATACATTGATCAAAATGATAAATTTGATATGCAAAAATGTCAACTTATAGCATATTCACATGGTGAGTACTTTGAACTAGGAAATAAAATAGGTAAGTTTGGATATTCTGTAAAAAAAGAAAAGTAGAAAGTTTTCAGTAGAAAAAATTTTCTACTTTTGATTTTTAACGATTTTTTCACATAAAATTCACTAAAATGCTTGCAAACTGTGTTTTAGTGTGGTAAAATTTATTTATCATAAGATTAGGCTAGAGTGAGAGGGTACAAAATCCTCTCACTTAAGCATATATGAGAAAATAGGTGGTGAAAACATAAACAATGAGTTTTAAAATAGAAGAGAAAATATATGAATGTATTTTACAAGATGTACAATCTATAGGATATGATATTGAATATATTGAATATGTAAAAGAAGGTAAAGATAATATACTTAGACTTGTTATAGACAAAGCAAATTCGGATATATCTATTGATGATTGCGAAAAAGTTAGTCGTTACATAGATGAGAAAGTCGAAAAAAACATGAAAGATGAAGCATATGTACTAGAAGTATCTTCTCCAGGTCTTGAAAGACAACTTAAGAATTCTAGATTATACAAAAAATATATTGGAAAAAATATACATATAAAGGTCTTTAAAAAAACAGAGTATGGTAAAGAATTTGATGCTAAATTAATAGATTATATTGATGATACACATGAAGTTGTAGTTCAAATAATAGATGATGAAAACAAAGAAAATATAATATTGAACTTAAAAGATATATCATCAGCATATACTATATATGACTTTGATGCATTATTAAAAGAAAAAAACAATAAATAATATTTTGTTACAGTTTGAAATGGAGGAATTTTAAAATGAAAAGTGAAAAAATAAATACAAAGGAATTACTTGGAGCATTAGAAGAGATATATACAGAAAAAGGTATAACTAAAGAATACATGTTGGATTCTTTAAAACTTGCATTAGAAGCAGCATATAAGAAAAACTATGAAACAAACGAAGAAGTAAAAGTTGAACTAGATGAAGTAAAAGGAGATATAAAAGTATTTGCTATAAAAACAATAGTTGAAAAAGTTGAAGATAAAAGTAGACAAATAAGTTTAGAAGATGCAAAAAAAATATCTAAAAAAGCAAAGCTTACAGATGAAATAAATGTAGAAGTTACTCCTAAAAACTTTGGGAGAATTGCGGCATCTGCTGGCAAACAAATAATTGTGCAACGTTTAAGAGAGGCAGAAAGAGATCTAGTATATACTCAGTATAGTGATAAAGAAGGAGAAATAGTAGTTGGTGTTGTGCAAAGATCAGATAAGTTTGGAACAATAGTAGACCTTGGAAGAGTAGAAGCTCTTATCCCAATAAAGGAACAAGTAAAAACAGATATATTTAAAACACATCAAAGAATAAAAGCTTATGTACTTAGTGTATCTGCTGCTGGTAAATATGGTCCTCAGGTTGTTTTATCAAGACGTGATCCTAATTTTGTTAAAAAACTTTTTGAATTAGAAGTTCCAGAAGTAATAGATGGATTAGTTGAAATAAAGGCTGTAGCAAGAGAGGCTGGAAGCAGAACTAAAATTGCTGTATGGTCAAATGACGAAAATATAGATCCGGTTGGAGCATGTGTTGGAAAAAAAGGAATGAGAATCCAACCTATAATAGATGAATTAAATGGTGAAAGAATAGATGTTATACCATATAGTGATGATATTCCAAGCTTTATTGTGAATGCACTTTCACCAGCACAAATTCTTGCTATTGATATAAATGATGAAGAAAAAATAGCAACAATTGTAGTAGATGATGGATCACTTGCAGTAGCAATTGGTGCAGGAGGTCAAAATGTTAGACTTGCTGCAATACTTACAGGTTGGAAAATAGATATAAAGACAGAATCTGAATTAAGAGATAATGTTGTAGAATAGGTGATGTAATGCCAATAAGAAGTTGCATATTATGTAGAAAAAAGCAAGATAAAAAAGATTTAATTAGAATAGTTCAAAATGATGGTTTTGCTGTTATAGATGATAAACAAAAAGAAAATAAAAGAGGAATATATATTTGTAATGATACAAAATGTATTGATAACTGTTTAAAACTTATTGATAAAAATAAGCTAAATTTGAAAATTTCTGTAAGCCATAATAGTTTAAAGAAATTATTAGAAAATTTAAAAGAAATTAAGGAGGATTAATTTTGAAAAATATGAAAGTACATGAATTAGCAAAAGAGTTAAATATATCAAATTCACAATTAATAAATAATTTAAAAAATATAGGTATAGAGGTAAATACTCATTTAGCTACGCTTACAGAAGAAGAGTGTAAAAAAGCAAAGAAAATGTTTGGAAAAAAAGAAGAATCAAAACCTAAACAAACAAACGATGAACCACATATAATACGAAGACAAGTTAAGGTTATAAACACTAATAATGGAAATAAAACTGTTGATGAAATAACTACAAATATTTCTGGTGATGTTCAAAAAACACATCATACAACAGTAGATGAAAAAAACAAACAAGCATATAGCAAAGAGGGACTTGGCGTTGTTACACCTAGGCAAGCAAACTATAATAAGCCTAGATTTCAAAATAACAGAACAAATAATATAGTCGTTACAAGAAATGGAAAACCTGTAGAAAAGAAAGAACAATCTCAAAATATTGAACAAAGTAGTAATCAAAAAGATAATGTTGGAAAAACAAATAACCAAACAGATAATAGACAAAATAGAGATAACAAAAGATATGATCAAAATAGACCTAACAATAACAGAAATGGCTATTCTAATAATAATGGTTACAGAAACAACAATAATTATAACAATAGAAATTATAACAATAACAACAACAATAACAATGGTAACAATGGCAATAATTACAACAACAATTCTAATAATGGTTATAGGAACAACAATTTTAATCGTAATCAAAATAGAAACTTTACGGACAATACAACATATCAAGTAAATAAATTTATTAAAAATGCAGCAACAGGACCCGTAGAGCAAAAAGATACTAAAGATTATTCTCTTACATTAATTGATAAGAAAAAACATAGTAAAGAGGGTAATGTAAATGATGGAAAAAGATCTGCAATAAACAAAAATGAATTAAGAGAAAAACATTCAAGAATATCTACATCTAAATTAAAAGGTATGCAAGTAGATACTTCAAATGGATTAATTGACCTATATGAAAGAGATACTGATATGATAAGAAAATCTTCATCTAGGAAGAAAGCTCAAAAAGTTCAAAAAGTTATGTTTGAACAAACTAAAATTATTCCAATGACAGAGGTAAAATTACCTGAAACTATGACAGTAAAAGAATTTGCTGAAACTATAAAAAAACAAGCTTCTGAAATAATAAAAAAATTATTTGGACTTGGTATAATGGCTACTGTAAATCAAGAAATAGATTTTGATACAGCATATTTAATAGCACAAGATTTTGGAATAACTGCTGAAAAACAAGTTATAGTAACAGAAGAAGATAAATTGTTTGATGATTCAGAAGATAATGAAAAAGATTTAGTTCCAAGACCACCAATAGTTGTTGTCATGGGTCATGTTGATCATGGTAAAACTTCACTTTTAGATAAAATAAGAAGTGAAAATGTTGTTGGTGCAGAAGCAGGCGGGATAACTCAACATATAGGGGCATACAAAGTAGAAATAAATAAAAGAGAAATCTGTTTTTTAGATACACCAGGACATGAAGCATTCACTCAAATGAGAGCAAGAGGAGCACAGGTAACAGATGTAGCAATAATTGTTGTTGCAGCTGATGATGGTATAAAACCACAAACTATAGAAGCAATAGATCATGCAAAAGCAGCAGGAGTAACAATAATTGTTGCAATAAATAAGATAGATAAACCTACAGCAAATATAGATAAAGTAAAACAAGAGTTACTTGAAGTAGGACTTGTATCAGAAGAGTGGGGCGGAGATACTATATGTGTACCTATATCTGCTAAGACAGGTCAAGGAATTGAAAATTTACTTGAAATGGTACTTTTAGTTGCAGATATGAAAGAATTAAAATCAAATCCAAATAAACAAGCTAAGGGAACAGTACTAGAAGCAAGATTGGATAAAAATATAGGTACAATGGTATCAATGTTAGTACAAAGAGGTACACTAAATGTTGGTGATACAATAGTTGTTGGTGATATAATTGGAAAAGTACGTGCTATGAAAGACGATAAAGGGAAAAAAGTAAAAGTAGCTGGACCATCAACGCCAGTTGAAATAATTGGACTTTCTGAGGTACCACAAACAGGTGATATATTCTATGAAGTAAAAGATGAAAAAACAGCAAAACAATTAGTTGAAAAAAGAAAAGCAGAAGCAAGAACAAACCTAATAAAACAAGGTTCTAAAGTAACATTAAATGATTTATTCTGCAAAATAAAAGAAGGACAAATAAAAGAACTTAATGTTATAATAAAAGCCGATGTTCAAGGTTCAGTAGAAGCACTTAGAGATTCACTTGAAAAATTGTCAAATGAAGAAGTAAGAGTAAGAGTTATACATGCATCAACAGGTGCAGTCAAAGAAAGTGATGTTACACTTGCAGCTGTGTCTAATGCTATTATAATTGCATTTAATGTAAGACCGGATTCAATTGCGGCAGTTCAATCTCAAAAAGAAAAAGTTGACTTAAGAACATATAGAGTAATATATGATGCCATAAATGATGTTGAAACTGCAATGAAAGGAATGCTTGCACCAACATATAAAGAAGTGATACATGGAGATTGTGAAGTAAGACAATTATTCAAAATTTCAAATGTTGGTACAATAGCAGGTTGCTATGTTAAAAATGGTAAAATTCTTAAAAATACAATGATAAGAATAATACGTGATTCAATAGTAATAGCAGAAGATAAATTAGATTCTTTAAAAAGAGAAAAAAATGATGTAAAAGAAGTAGCAGAAGGATATGAATGTGGTATAAAACTTGAAAAATACAATGAATTACAAGAAGGAGATATTCTTGAATGCTTTGAAATGCAAGAAGAAAAGAGAGGATAGATATGCAAAAACATCAAAGATTAGAAGAGGACTTTAAAATAGCACTTAGTGATGTTATATTACATGAAATAAAAAATCCAAATATAGATGGAATAATATCTGTAACAAGTGTAAAAATAACGCCAGATCAAAAATACGCAAATGCATATGTTAGTGTATTTAATGCAGATAAAGAAAAAGTAATAATTTCATTGCAAAAATCTGTTGGATATATAAAGAATGAAGTTTCAAAAAAGGTTAAAATGAGAAATATTCCAAATATTACATTTCAGATAGACAATTCTATGGAATATGGAGCAAAAATGGATAAACTAATAGATAATTTAAAAAAATAAATATATGAGGTGATATGTATGTTTGAACAAGCAAAGAAAGTAGTAGATAAAGCAAAAAAAATATATATAGTAGGACATGTAAATCCAGATGGCGATTCAATTGGTTCATGTTTTGCTACATATTACATTATGAAAAAACTTGGTAAAGATGTAAATGTATTAATAAGACAACGTTCTGATGTATTTGATTTTTTACCAGGTATAGATAGTGCGGTAAGCTCTGTAAAAGAAGATAAATACGATCTTTTAATATCACTTGATTCATCTAGTAAAGATAGACTTGATTTATCTATAGAAGACTATAATAAAGCAAAAACAGTTCTTATGTTAGACCATCATAAAAAATCAGAACCATTTGGTGATGTAAATTGTATAAAAGATCATTATCCAGCAGCAAGTCAAATAGTATATGAGTTTATGGAGTATCTAGGTGTAGAACTAGATCAAGAAATTGCAACATACATATATACAGGAATAATGACAGATACAGGTAGTTTTAATTATTCAAGTACAACCTCAAAAACATTAGAAATTGCATCTAAATTAGTAGGAACAGGTATTGATTTTTCAGAAATATGTAAAAAATTAAATCATACATTAAAAGAAGGAAAACTAAGATTAATTGCAAAAACAATAGATAGAATGGAAGTATATTTTGATGCTAAAGTTAGATATAGTTATATAGACTATGATACAATAGCATCACTTGGATTAGATGATGAAGATGCTGAAGGTATGACAAATTATTTACTTACTCCAAGAGGAACAGAAGTAGCAGTATACGTAAGAGAAAAAAGCGATGGAACAAATAAAGTTAGTATGCGTTCAGCAGGTAATGTAAATGTAGCAAATATAGCTATTGCCTTTGGAGGCGGAGGTCATACAAGAGCTGCTGGTTATTCTATGCAAGATGAAAACACAGAAAAAGAAAAGAAAGAACTTCTAAAAGCAATAGAGGTGGTTTTAAATGATTCCGGTAGTACCACAAATTAAATCAGGATTTTTAAATATAGACAAGCCTCAAGGAATAACTTCTCATGATGTAGTAGATGTAATTAGAAAAGTTTTTCAAGGAATAAAAGTAGGACATACAGGAACACTTGATCCACTTGCTACAGGAGTACTTCAAATATGTATAGGAGAAGCAACAAAACTTACAAATTATTTAACAAATGCAGATAAGAAGTATCATGTAAAAATGTTACTTGGAGTACAAACTGACACATATGATGTAACAGGTAGAATAGTTTTTGCAAGTGTAGTAAACAAAGATGAAATATATATAAAAGAAAGAATAAAAAGATTTGTTGGAAAACAAGAACAAACTCCACCAATATACAGTGCAATAAGGGTAGATGGCAAAAGACTATATCAATATGCAAGAGAAGGAAGTATAGTAGATATAAAACCAAGACAAATAGAAATATATTCTATAGATAATATAAAAGTAGACTTAGAAAAAAAAGAAGTTGAATTTGAAGTAGAATGTACAAAAGGAACATATATCCGTTCCCTTGTAAATGATATAGGTAAAAAAATAGGTTGTGGAGCTACAATGACAGAATTAAGAAGACTATCAAATGGTAGTTTTGATATAAAATCAAGTATACCATTATATGACTTTTTAAAATTAGACTATATACAAATGACAGATAAGATAATATCAGTAGAAAGTTATGCAAAAGATTTTAAAAAAATTGAATTAAATGATACTGAATATACAAGATATTTAAATGGAGTAAAAAAACAAGAAAAAATACAAGACCAGCTAGTAAGAATATATCGTAACAAAAATTATATGGGTTTAGGAATAGTAGAAAACAACGAATTAAAGAGATTTTTAGTTGAATAAATATTGAAAAAAGCTTAATTACAAAAATTGGCTGTATAATAAATGTTGGGGTGAGGAATAAAAAACTCACACCCAACATATT
>CAZQJQ010000028.1:0-12220 GCA_964593045.1 uncultured Clostridiaceae bacterium | reverse complement strand
CTCGAACCTATGACCCCCTGCTTGTAAGGCAGATGCTCTCCCAACTGAGCTAAGCGCCCACTAATTTGTTGACATGTATTATTATAAACTATAAATTAATATTTGTCAACATTTTTAGTAATTTTTTCAACAATTAAATTTTAGAATTTGTATTTTTTATTATTTTATCAGTATTTTTCATATACTCTAAATAATCTTTCATGTAACTGTCTATATTTTCTATTTTTATTCTTTTAAAAAAATAATTTCCTTGCACACTATCCACATCATTATTTATTATTTCTTTAAATTCGCTTTCTCTATCTATATGAGTTACATTTATCATATATTTTAAATCTTTTCCGAGTTTTATTATATCTCTTATTATCTGCTCATTAAATTTATCTTTTTCAGATAGGTATTTTACATTTATTTTTAATTCATCTACAGGCAACTCTTTTAAAAGAGTAAGTATTTCATATTTTGTTTCTATATTAGTTATTGCAATTGTAAAGCCAACATTTTTTAATTTTTCAAACATTATCTTATAATTTTCTATGTATTTTACATTTACAACATCAGTAAATTCTATTTGTATTTCACCTTTAGAAAATTCATGTTCTTTAGCAATAGTACACAAATTATCAACAAAATCTGTTCTTCTTGCTCTTAAATTAGACATATTAACTGCTATAGTTACATTGTTATATCCATCTTGCTTTAATTTATTTAATTTTTCTATACATTTTTTTAGAACCATTTCGTCTAATTTAATAATTAATCCTAAATCCTCTGCTTGATTTATAAAATACTCTGCTTTAAGATATCCTAGTGTTGGATGATTCCAATAAGTTAGTGCTTCAAATGCTATTTTTGTTCTATCTTTTAAATCAATTCTTGGTTGAAATTCAATATTAAATTCATTGTTTTCATATGCTCTTTTTAAATCAATTTCCATCTTATTTTTGTTCTCATATTTAGCTTTTAATGCCTTATTATGAAAATAATAATTATTTTTACCATTTTCTTTAACATAATACATTGCATCATCAGCATAAGATAGTAATTCTTTTCTATCTTTGGCATCAGTTGGAAATATTGAAACACCTAGACTATATTCAAGTGATATAGTTGTATTTTCTATTACAATTGGTTTGGTTAATTCTTTTTTTATATTATCTAATATATTTGTAATATCTTCTGTTGTTTCTATATTTGCCATTATTATTGCAAATTCATCTCCACCAAGCCTATATGCACTTGCATTTTTAGGAAGATTATCTTGCAACATTTTATATAATATTCTTAATAGTTCATCTCCTGCATCATGCCCCATTGTATCATTTATTTGTTTAAATCCATCTAAGTCGAAAAAACATAGAGCAAACTTCTTGCCTTTTTTTATATGGTAATCTATTTCTTTTAAAAATAATGTCCTATTTCCTCCACCTGTAAGTGGATCTGTACATGCTTGCTTTTTAACTAATTTTTCATCTCTTAATCTGTTAAGTACAGAAAAACGATATAAAATCATACCGACTAATACTAGTAATAGAGCTTTAATTAGTTCAATATATATTTGATAAAATTCATACCAATTCATTCCTAAAAACACTTAATTTCCACCTTTCTTTTGTTTTAATTTACAACAACATTTACTATTCTTGACTTTATAACTATAACTTTTTTTATACTCTTTCCATTAGTATAACTAGTTAGCCTTTCATCTTTTAAAACATTCTCTTCTATTTCTTTTTCAGTTAATGATGTATCTACAACTATTTTAAATCTTACTACTCCATTTATTTGTACAGCAAGTTCAACAGTATCTGTTAATATTTTACTTTCATCATAATCTGGCCATTTAGACTCAAATATATATCCTTCAAATCCTAATTTTTGCCATAATTCTTCTGTTACATGAGGTGCTATTGGATTTAATATTTGAAGTAATGGCTTTATATAGTCTTTATCTACTTTTTCTTGTTTATATAACACATTTACATATGACATCATAGCTGCGATCGCCGTGTTATATTTCATTTCTTCTATATCATTTGTCACTTTTTTTATAACAAGATTTAGTTCTCTTTCAATTTCTTTAGAATATGTTTTTTCATCAGTTGATAAATTTTCTAATCTCATTACTCTATCTAGAAATTTCTTTGCACCTTTTACTCCATTTTCTGACCACGGAGCTGCTTGTGAATATTCACCAATAAATAAAACATAAGTCCTTAAAGTATCTGCTCCATATTCTTTTACTATATCATCTGGATTTACAACATTACCTTTTGACTTAGACATTTTTTCACCATCAGGCCCTAGTATAAGTCCTTGAGCTGTCCTTTTTTCATATGGTTCTTTTGTTGGTACAACACCTATATCATATAGAAATCTATGCCAAAATCTAGAATAAATTAAATGTCTTGTTACATGCTCCATTCCACCGTTATACCAATCAACAGGTAACCAATATTTTAATTTTTCAGGAGATGCTAATTCATTGTTGTTTTTAGGATCAATATATCTTAAAAAATACCAACTAGACCCAGCCCATTGAGGCATTGTATCTGTTTCTCTTTTAGCAGGGCATCCACAATGAGGACATACTGTATTTACCCAAGATTCAACTTTAGCTAAAGGAGATTCTCCATCCTCACCTGGCATAAATTCTTTTAATTCAGGTAATTGTAGTGGCAAGTCTTTTTCAGGTACTGCAACAAGCCCACACTTCTCACATTTTATAATTGGCACTGGCTCTCCCCAATACCTTTGTCGTGCAAATGCCCAGTCTTTCATATGATAATTAGTTTGCTTTTTCCCATATTCTTTTTTTTCTATATATTCAATAGCTTTTTGTTTTGCTGTAGGTACATCTAATCCATTTAAAAAGTCTGAGTTTATTAATATACCATCTTCTGTATATGCTTCATCTTCTATAATATTTTTATTATCTTCCATAGTGGCAGCTATCACTTGTTTTATATTAATTCCAAATTTTTTAGCAAACTCAAAATCTCTTTCATCATGTGCTGGAACCGCCATTATTGCACCTGTTCCATATCCCATCATAACATAGTCTGCTACAAATATAGGTATAGCTTCTTGTGTTACAGGATTTATAGCTTTTATTCCTTTTATTTCTACACCTGTTTTTTCTTTTGATAATTCTACTCTTTCAAATTCAGATTTTTTACTTGCTTTTAATCTGTATTCTTCTATCTCATCTACGTTTTGTATATTATTCTTTAATTTATCAATTATATTATGTTCAGGAGCTACAACCATATATGTTACACCAAATATAGTATCAGGACGCGTTGTAAACACTCTTAATTTTTCAGTTTTATTTTCTATTTTAAAATCAATTTCTGCTCCATATGATCTTCCAATCCAATTTTCTTGTTCCAATTTTACTCTTGAACTAAAGTCTAAATGTTTAAGTTCTTCTAATAATTTATCAGCATAATCTGTTATTTTTAACATCCAAACTTCTTTTTCTTTTTGAACTACTTCTGAATCACATCTATCACATTTTCCACCTTGAGATTCTTCATTTGCAAGAACAACTCTACATTTGGGACAGTAATTTACATATGTTTTATCTTTATATGCAAGTCCTTTTTCAAACAGTTTCAAGAATATCCATTGTGTCCATTTAAAATACTCAGGTTTTGTTGTATCTATTACCCTATTCCAATCGAAAGAAAAGCCTATTGATTTTAATTGTTTTGTAAATATTTCTATATTGTTATCAGTAACATTCCTTGGATGTATTCCTGTTTTCATAGCATAGTTTTCAGTAGGAAGTCCAAATGCATCAAAACCTATAGGAAAAAGTACATTATATCCTTGTAATCTTTTTTTTCTAGATATTGCTTCCATTCCCATAAATGCACGTGCATGTCCTACATGTAGTCCTGCTCCTGAAGGATATGGAAATTCAATAAGGCCATAAAATTTAGGTTTAGTATCAAAATCTACTGCTTTAAACGCATTTTTCTCTTCCCATATTTTTTGCCATTTTGCATCTATTTGTTTATTATACATTTCTATCTCCCCTTTATATTTTTATCATACATCTGACACATATATCTATCTGTCATACCAGCAATATAATCTATTACTTTTCTTTTATTTGTTGTATTTTTCACATATACATCATTCATATTATTTAAAAATGATGTATATATGTCACTTTGTTTATTATTTTTCTCGACCATTTCTAAATAGTAGAAAAATAGTTTATTAAACATATTTGTTACATTTTTTAATTCTTCTTTACTAAGTGATTTACTATATATATTATCAAAATTAAATTTTTTTAATTCTTTTACAGCCATATATACCGCATCTGACATTGTAATATAGTCTTTACCTGCACTATTTGTTATAACATCAAGAATAATATTATTCATAATATCTACATTATTATTACCAAGAACATCCACAACATGTTTTGGAATACTATCTCTTTCAAATTTACCCAGCATTATTGCATCTTCTATGTCTTTTCCAATATACCCTATTATATCAGATATTCTTACAACACAGCCTTCAATTGTCATTGGTACTAATTTTTTTATATTTTTTGAATCTTCATAACATGAATTATATATTTTAAGAAAATCTTCTGATATACTTTCTAAATTTACTTTTCTTGGTCTATACTGATCAGATACAAACTCTCCATTATGACATAATATTCCATCTAAAGTTTGTATAGTTAAGTTAATACCTTTGCCACATTTTTCAATATTTAAAAAATTCCTTACACTTTGGACATTATGTGCAAATATTTTGCCAGTTTGTTTTATTGAAATATCATTTAAAATATATTCACCTTCATGTCCAAATGGCACATGCCCTATATCATGTCCAAGTGAAATTGCTTCACACAAATCCTCATTTAAGCCAAGAGCTCTTGCTATAGTTCTAGAAGCTCTTGATACAAACTGAACATGCGTAATTCTTCTTGATATTTGATCATCATTTAAATATGAAAATACTTGTGTCTTATCCATATACCTTGTGTATGAAAGTGAATGTATTATTCTATCTATATCATGAGCATACTCAAGCCTTATATCCTTTTTTTCTTCTAAGTCATTAAATCGTATTGCCTCTTTAGATTTTGTAGCAATACTAGATAGATATTTTTCACTATTTAACATCTGTTTTTTTATTTTCTCATATTTTTCCATTGTATAAAAGAACTCCTTACTTATTACAAAAACATCTTTAATCCTTTTTCTATACATCTTACTTCAAGTGGAAACTTAGGTCCTTCATCACCATCTACATCTGGATCATCACACTTTCCTTTTATTTTAGTTACTTTTATCCATTTTTCTTTTAGATATATTACGTTTTTATCATCAAAATGTTTTCCTACAAGTATTTTACCAAGTAATGCACTTGCTTCATGAAATTTACAATCTTTGATTACAATAATATCTAATAGTCCATCTTGTATACTAGAACCCGATGTGAATTTATCAATTCCACCAGCACTACTTCCATTGAATATTAAAAAAAGACTTACCTTTTCTATTATTATATCATTTTCTGTTTCTATTTTTACTTCAAATGGTCTATATTTAAAAAGTTGGTATGCTGCTGTTATAAAATAGGAAAGTTTACCTATGGCATTTTTAAGTCCCATATCTGTCTTTTGAGATGCATTTGTAAATAACCCTGCTGAGCATATATTTATAAAATACTTGTCATTTGCAAGTCCAACATCAATATCTTGTACATTTCCTGCAAGTATTCTATCTATACACTCAGAAAAATTATATGGCATTTTTATATGTTTTGCAAAATCATTTGAAGTTCCTGCTGGTATAATTCCAAGTGGTACTTTAATGTTATTTCTCATCATTACATTTACAACTCTATTTATAGTACCATCTCCACCTGCTACAACAATTCCATAAGTATTATCGGGAGTAGTATCCTTTAAATACTCTTGTAAATTTGTTTTTTTACCTGCTCTAAACAAAGAAACCTCAAATCCATTTTGCATAAATTTTTCTATTATTGTATCAAGAAAATATTTGAATTTACTTTGACCTGCTATAGAATTATATATTAATTTTATCTTTTTCATAAAAGTATTCACCTTCTAATAACTTATACTAATTTTTAAAAATTACATTTTTATTTTCCTTAGTATTTTCTACTTCACCATCTACACAAAAGTAACTTACCTTATCTTTTGTAATCTGTGACATAAATTTAGTATCATAATTAAATAAATATATACCTGGTTCAGTCTTTGATTTATAGAAAATTGTATTGTCTACATTTTGTAGTAATTCTACACTCATAGCGATCACTTGTTCTGTTGTTTTATCTTCTATATTTATTTTCCATAAATTATTTGAATCTGAACTATTAACAAAAAATAATGTTGTATCATTTGCATACATATACATTGAACCATTTATATTATCCACTGTTCCATCATCAGATACACTAGTGACATCTGCAAGTTTAAGTAGTTCACTTCCATCTTTATTTACATAGTAAATCTTATTTGAATCACTTTTATTTACAAAAAATATTTTATTGCTTGACATAACCATATACGATGCATTTGTATCTTTCGTTATGTCTAATTTATTTTCACCATTTTTATCATATCTTGCTATATTATTTTTATTATCATTTTTCGATGCTACATATATATACTGATCATCTACTAGTATTTCATTTGCATTTTCAATATTTAATTCTTTCGTTTCTAAATTATCTAAATTAATTTTTAATATTTTATTGTTTGAATCTAGTATAGCATAAACTTCAGAATTATATATAGTATACTTTTTTACATTTTCATGTATTATTGTTTCTAAATCACTAGAAGAATCCTTTTTATATCTATATAATCCATTGTCTTTTATTCCATATATATAATTATCAGTAACCATTATATTGGTTAAATTTATATCTTTTGCCACCGTATTATATACAAATCCATCTGAAGTTGTATAATTTAAACTATAATTCGGCTCATATGTATATCCAGCTGTAAGATAATACATACCATATACTTTCTGATCATTTACACCTTCGCCTGCTAAATATTTATAGTTATTTACTGTATTATATATATAAAACTGGTATATTATGTATATACTTAGTAATATCACCAAAATAATTATTGCAATTGTAATCTTGCTTTTTCGTATATATGAACTAGCTTGTTTTTTCTTTCTTTTTAGATATTCTTTTCTGGAGATTTTTTCATCTGGTTTAAAGTCAAGTCTTTGCACTAAGAACACCCCAATTCTTATTTCATTTTATGCAAATATTATACATTATTTAAGGTAAAAAGTAAAGGAATTAATAAAATATTATATAATATAATGTCGTTTTATATATACACATTATCTATGTATTCAAGTAATACATTGGCCCCATTCTTTATAACATAATTTGCAAGTTTACACTTCTCATTAAATACATCACCAGGTACTGCATATATTTCTTTTCCAAAATCAAGAAATAAATCTAATATATCAAGATTTTCTCTATTGTATCTTTCTTGTATAATAACAAGAAAATCCGAAAAAATTGAAGTAAAAAAAATCTCATTAATATATTTTATTTCATCTTTTTTTAAATTAATCTTTCTCTTAAAATCTATAAAATATGGTATAAAGATATATTGTTTCTTTTCTTTTAAGATAGCTATAATATTTTTAATTGATTCTATATTATTTTCAAAAGCTTGTATTTTACAGCATTTATTTATTATCTCTACTACTCCCTTTTTAACATTGTTAATTTCATTATTTAAAATTATTGGAAATTGATTATTTGACTTAAAATATGTAATATAATTTGAAAAAACTTTTACTGAATATTCTGAACTAAAATCATTTAAAATAAAAGGATTTCTGGAATTTAAAAAATTTATTTTTTCCTTTCTACAAATAACAAATTTAGGAAAATCATTATATGCTCTAATATCTATAGGAAAATCTTTATCATAAAAAAATGTTATATATATATTATCAACATTTAATTTTTTAATATCTAACGCCTGCTTTTTTATTTCATCAGATACAAGCATTTTATATGTATTATATGATATATATAATTTATTCTTAATTAATATGCTTTTAAATTTCTCTTTATCTTGTGTTACTTTATATAAATAATCTATGGACTTAAACAATTTAATAAGCAAGTACATTTCTTTATTTTTTATATTGCTTAATAACATAGCCCAACAATCATATATTGTTATATTTCTCACCTCCCATATAGATACAAGTGGATAAATTATATTTAAAATACCCACTTATATGCTAACTTTTTCATCGGACATTTCTTCTTGTCTTTCTTTATCAATATCTTTCTTTATTTTTTTGGCAATTTCGTTTCTCTTTTTATGTTCTTCTTTTGCCATTTCTATATAATCATTAGTATAGCTTTTACTTGTTTTTAAATTATCTTTGGCTTTCTCATATTCTTCGATTTTATCTTTTAAATTTTCAAAAACAAGTTCCATTTTTGCCTCTTTAATATATTCGGGTTCTATCTCCATTGCATACTCTAAACTGCTCATAGCTTTTTCATATTCACCTTTTGCTGCATACACCATAGCTAGTTTATAATATGCTTTAGCTCCATGAAATGTTGATGAACGTGCTAATTTAAAAAACTCTACCGCCTTATCATAGTCTCCTTTAAAATAGTTTATTTTACCAACATTATAATATGCACTATATAATTTAGGATTTATCTTTGCTGCTTTTATAAATGCCTGCTCTGATTTTGCATAATTTCCTATTTCCAGTTCAATCATTGCCACGTTATAGTATAACTCGCAGCTATTTGGGTGATAGTGAATTGCATTTTCATATACCTTTATTGCATCTTCATATTTTGCTTGTGAAGTAAGTGATATTCCCAATGCTTCAGCTGCATCATAAAAATCGGGCTTTATTCTAAGTGCATTATTAAACATTATATCAGCGGTTGCTTTTTTATTGGTAGAATCAAGTATAAGTCCAAGTTCATAATATGCTTTGTAATTTCTTTTATCTAATTCTATTGCAAGAGCAAACGCATCCCTGCTATTTATCTCTTCTTTTTTGTATTTATAACACATACCAAGAATATAGTAGTACTCAGATTTTCGACCTTCATATTCTATTAATTTTTCTAAATATTTTATTGTGGTATCATATTCTTGCATAAAATATTGCCATTTCATTTTGTAATATAATATTTTTCGGGATAATATAATATTATTATATTGCAAATATACAAATACTAGTGGTAACACTACTAAAAATAGAAGTATAATAATCTGAAAAGCAAAAGGTATATACACATCATTTATGACACTTAATAAATATATACCAAATGAAAACGAGGCAAACATTAAAATAAGTAAATTTTCTGGTGCATATCTTTTTATAAATCTCATAGATAATAGATATATTAAAATAAGTGATGTAAAAATCACAACAAATTTTTCAATAAACATATATTGCTATAATCCTCCTAATAGTATAATTATATATCATTTATTGATATATTTCAATAATATTTATATAGCTTTGACAGTATTAGACAATATTTTTGCGTTTTTTTGGAAATTTTGTATTTTTTCTTAACAGATTGACTATTTAATTATTTTAATATATAATATATATGTTTATTAGGAAGTGATATTTTGAAACCTACAGAGTTTAAAGAACTAAAAAATATAAAAAAAATCCACATGATAGGAATCGGTGGTATAAGTATGAGTGCCATAGCACTTGTACTTAAAAAAAACGGATATATTGTTACAGGATCAGATAAAAATTATGGTGATATGGTAGAAATTCTTGAAAATGAAGGAATTAACGTATATATAGGTTCAAACGCAGAATTAGTTAAAAATGCAGATGTTGTAGTATATACATCTGCAATTAATCTACATGATCCAGAATATGTAAGAGCAACTTCACTTGGCATACCTACTTATGAAAGGGCAAAATTTTTAGGATTACTTTTACATGACTATAACAAAACAATATGTATATCAGGAACTCATGGTAAAACTACAACTACTTCTATGATTTCATCTATATTAATAGATGCCAATTATGATCCAAATGTTCAAGTAGGATCTAAACTTAAAAAATTAGGTGATTTGAATTACAGGATTGGTGAATCCGAGTACTTTGTCTTAGAATCATGTGAATATGTTGATAGCTTTCTTAATTTTCCTCATCAAACTGCAGTAATACTAAATATTGAACCAGATCACTTAGATTATTTTTCAGGAATAGAAGATATAAAAAAGTCATTTAAAAAATTTATTTTAATGTTACCTCAAAATGGTACTTTAGTTATAAATCAAGATGATTTAAATTGTATGGACATATTAAATGATATTAAAGATGAACTATCTAACAAGAATATTAAGGTGTTTAAGTTTTCTCTTAGTGAACCGACTGCTACAGTTTATGCAAAAAACATATCATGTAACGTAAAAGGATTCTACTCTTTTGAAGTAGTAAATTCTTTATCAAAAGATTCATATAAATTCTATTTAACAGTACCTGGCATTCACAATGTATATGATGCCCTTGCTGCAATTACGACATCAATAGCACATGGTGTTTCTTTTGAAAATATGAAAAAAACACTTAGTGAATTTTCAGGAGCAAAAAGAAGATTTGAATATAAAAAAACAATTGAAAATAATGTAATTGTCTATGATGACTATGCACATCATCCAACAGAAATAAAAGCGACACTTGCTGCTGCCAAACAAAAAGAACATAATAGAATAATTGCTGTATTTCAACCTCATACATTTAGCAGAACAAAAGAATTATTAGATGATTTTTCAACCGCTTTCTTTGATAGTGACATTGCTATAATTACAAATATATATGCTGCAAGGGAGGTAGATGATGGTACAATATCAGCTGAAGATTTAGTCGATAAATTAATTGCTAATAATGTCAATGCTAAATATATGCCTACATTTGAAGAGATTATCAAATTTTTAAAAAATGAGTTAAAACCAAACGATATAATACTTACTATAGGAGCAGGAGATATAACAAAATTAAGTGATATGATTAAATAACAAAAAATCAATAAAAATCAATAAAAATCAATAAAAAATGATGCCAATTAGCATCATTTTTTATTTTTAATTGTTTTAAAACACATTAAATTGTTTTAGACCTATCTTCTTTTTTATTTTCTTTACTATTAGTACTTATTGCACCAACCATAATATCTCCTTGATTAGTCATAGCTGATAAATCATCACGTAAATTTTTTTCTTTATGTTTTTTGCCTATTAAATCTCTCATTGTTCTATTTTTAAATCTTTCTTGTGCATTATCATTTATCTGAATCTCTGTATTATCTTCTACTTCTTTTTTTGTATATGGATTTTTTGTTTCTACTTTTTCTAAACCTTGTGGAAGCATATTATTATCTTGTCCTCTTATTTTCCTAATAACATAACCTAGTGAAGTTACTACGTTTGTACTAATTTTATTATATGCTCTAGATACTTTTTTTCTTAACGATCCCATACTTTCTATATCAATTTCTATTTCTTTATTCTTATCAACATAATCAGCATAATTTTTAGACATTTCTTCTTTAAAATGTTCAAAATCATATTTAGCACTATCTATAGCTTTACAATATTCATCGCCTTCTTTTGATACTGTATGTTTAGAGTTCCATGATTTTACAATAAGTTCTAACTCTTTAGCTAATTTGTTATATACCTCGTTTCTATATGTCATAAAACTTTTGCTGTAATTTGAAACATCTTTTTTCTCAATTAAAAATTGATCTAAATTAACATGTTCCATATCTATTTGTGGAAATTCATTATTTTCATTATAGAAATCAATTAACTTTTTATCCTGTTCATTATCTTCTTTTAAATAAGGCATTAATTTATTTTTTCTAGTATAATATGTATTTGTTATTCCATAATTATCATCTGTTATTACAGCAGAATCAACTACTAGTTTCTGAAATGAATCAATTATATTATTTTTTTGTTTTGAACGCAAAAAATTAATTTTCCTACCATTTGCCATATTTAAAACACCTCTTATTTAAATTATATATCAAACGTTATTTTATGTCAATAAAAAATAGAAAAATACAACAAAATGGATTAAAAAACAAATGTGAGGAAAGATATACCTCACATTTGTTTTGCACCCTTTTTTGTTTTGGTGGG
>CAZQJQ010000027.1:0-13925 GCA_964593045.1 uncultured Clostridiaceae bacterium | reverse complement strand
CATTTTCCTAAAATAACTATTAAGACATTATCACAAAATAATCATAATATTTTTATAAAATATTGTATTTTATTTGACAATTTTTACTTTCTATGTTAAAATATTATAGCGAATACGTTTTTATGCATACGGAGGTGTTTTAAGTGAGAGAAAATATTACATTAGCATGTACTGAATGTAAACAAAGAAACTATGAAACTGAAAAAAATAAAAGAAACGATCCAGATAGGGTAGAATCAAGAAAATACTGTAAGTTTTGTAAAAAACATACTGTACATAAAGAAACAAAATAAATTGTAAAGGACGTGTAGATATGTCAAATGGTTTTTTAAAAGGTGTAAAAGGTGAACTAAAAAAAGTTGTATGGCCTACAAAAAAACAATTAATGAACAATACTGGTTTAGTTCTTGTTCTTGTTATAGCATTATCTGCTATAATACTAGGATTTGATGTAGTTCTTAATTTCTTAGATGAAAAATTATGGAATGTTATATCACAAAAAATAGGATAATAGGAATAAGAAAGAATATAAAGGAGTTGATTAGTTGTGGAAAATGAAGAAGTACAAACTGATTCGTTACGCTGGTATGTTGTATATACATATTCTGGATATGAGAATAAAGTAAAAGCAACTCTAGAGAAAATAATTGAAAATAGGAATCTTAAAGACTTGATAAAAGAAATAATTATACCTATGGAAGAAGAAATAGAAATAAAAGATGGTAAACAAAAAACATCTATTAAAAAAGTTTTTCCAGGGTATGTTCTTGTTAAGATGATAATGACTGATGAAACTTGGTATGCCGTAAAAAATATTAAAGGTGTATTTAATTTTGTAGGTGTTGGTGAAAAGCCACTACCGCTTACTGAAAAAGAAATGCAAGTACTAGGTATTGATGATGTTATAAATCTTGATTATGAAGTAGGCGATAATGTTAGAATAATTACAGAACCTTTTTATAATTATTCGGGTATTATTGAAGATATTCAAAAAGAGAAGAAAAGAGTTAAAGTTAAAGTTTCAATGTTTGGAAGAGAAACAACAGTTGATCTTGAATATAACCAAGTTCAAAAAATATAAATTAGATAACACATTTTAAGGGGGTGAGTAAGATGGCAGAAAAAAAGGTAACTCATGTAGTAAAATTACAAATTGAAGCAGGAAAAGCAAATCCAGCACCACCAGTTGGACCAGCACTTGGACCAACAGGAATAAACATAATGCAATTTTGTAAAGATTTCAATGAAAAAACTGCAAAAGATGCTGGTATGATATTTCCAGTAATATTGACAGTTTATGCTGATAAAACATTTGAATATGTACTTAAAACTCCACCAGCTTCTGTATTACTAAAAAAAGCAGCAAAAATAGATAAAGCATCAGCAAAACCACATAAAGATAAAGTTGCTAAAGTAACAGTTGCACAAGTAGAAGAAATTGCAAAAACAAAAATGCAAGACCTTAATGCATCATCTTTAGAGTCTGCAGTATCTATGGTTAAAGGTACAGCTAGATCAATGGGGATAGAAGTTATAGGCTAAATATGGGAGAATAATTAGTTATTCGTTATAACCAAAGGAGGGAAAAAAATGAGTAAAAGAATGAATGAAGCTAAGTCAAAAGTAGAAGCAGGAAAACTATATGATATAAAAGAAGCTATAGAACTTGCTCTTAGCATGCCAAAAGCTAAATTTGATGAAACAGTAGAAATGCACATAAAATTAGGAGTTGATTCAAAACAAGCAGATCAACAAGTAAGAGGTGTACTTGTACTTCCTAATGGAACTGGTAAAACTAAAAAAGTATTAGTTCTTGCAAAAGGAGATAAATTAAAAGAAGCTGAAGCTGCAGGTGCTGATTTTTATGGTGAAGAAGAAATGATACAAAAAATTCAAACAGAAAATTGGTTTGAATATGATGTAATTGTAGCAACACCAGATATGATGCCAGCACTAGGAAGGGTTGCAAAATTATTAGGACCAAAAGGTCTTATGCCAAATCCAAAAGCAGGAACTGTTACTACAGATGTTGAAAAAGCTATAAAAGAAATTAAAGCTGGTAAAATAGAATATAGACTTGATAAAAACAATATTATACATTGTCCAATAGGTAAAGTTTCTTTTGGTGCAGATAAAATAAAAGAAAATTTTGTGGCACTTCTTGAAACAATTATCAAAGCAAAACCAGTTGCAGCTAAAGGAACATATCTAAAATCTATTGCTATATCAACAACAATGGGTGCAGGTATAAAAATAAATCCTTCAGCAAAAGTATAAATTAGTAAAAATTAAATAATATGACCAAAGACAGTAGGTGGTATAATCCATAAACCCTACCTAGGTATATAAATTGATTACAAATCTGTTTAATATACCTTGATTGGTGTATTAAACAGATTTTTTGTAAGAGGAGGTGTAAAAAATATGCCAAGTGAGAAAATACTACAACAAAAACAAGAACAAGTAAGTAATTTAGCAGAAAAGTTTAAAAAAGCAAAAATGATTGTATTAACTGAATATAGAGGAATAACTGTAAGTGATGATACAAAATTACGTTCTGATATAAGAAGTGAAAATAATGATTATCTAGTAGTTAAGAATTCTGTAATCGGATATGCAGCAAAAGAAGCAGGTATTGAAGGCTTAGAATCTGTACTAGAAGGGCCAACAGCTGTGGTTATTGGTTATGATGATTATGTAGCACCAGCTAAAGCAGTAAATGATTTTGCAAAAGGCCATGATTTCTATAAAATAAAAGCAGGAGTTATGGATTCAAAAGTTATAACTGTAGATGAAGTTAAAAAACTTGCAAATCTACCATCAAAAGAAACTTTATACTCTATGCTTGCATCTGCATTACTTGGAAACATACGTAATTTAGCAGTTGTACTTGATGGAGTAAGAAAACAAAAAGAAGAAGCAGTAAATGCTTAATTTAAAAATTAAAGTTTTAAATATTTAAGGAGGAATTTAAAATGGAAAAAATTGAAAAAATCGTTGAAGAAGTAGAAAAATTATCAGTAATTGAACTTGCTGATTTAGTAAAAGCAATTGAAGAAAAATTTGGAGTATCTGCAGCAGCAGCTGTTGTTGCAGCAGGACCAGTAGCAGGAGGAGCAGCAGCTGAAGAAAAAACAGAATTTAATGTTGTATTAAAAGATGCTGGAGCTACTAAAATCGCTGTTATAAAAGTGGTAAGAGAAGCAACAGGATTAGGTCTTAAAGAAGCAAAAGACTTAACTGATTCAGCTCCACAAACAATAAAAGAAGGATTAAACAAAGAAGATGCTGAAAAATTAGTTACAGCTTTAAAAGAAGCTGGAGCTATGGCTGAAATGGTTTAATATATTTTAGTTAATTGTTAAAAGTATAGGTAAATTAATTGCCTATGCTTTTTTTTTGTGGTATAATTAATATATACGTTAATTTTGGGGGTGTTTGGTTTCGACGGATACTAAGAAGTATAAATAGCGAGTAGTGGATTCTCGTTGGCCACTATAAAAACGAGAAACTAAAATAAACGCAGATAATAAATTTGCTTTTGCTGCTTAATTTAAGTGGCATGTCAATATTAACTATGCCAGAGAGTTAATATTGGCATCGATTTATCTGGCATAACAAACCTATTATTTGCTATGTAATAGAGGGTAATTTAGTAGCATTGCTAACATACATTTTTGTAAATGTTAGAGTATTTTAGCAATAATATAAACATTTACTACACTCGTAGAAGTTTATGTGGAAAGGTTTTCGGACGCGAGTTCAATTCTCGCCACCTCCACCAAAGATATAAATAGAAGGTGCAAAAGATGTTAAAAAGTAAAGAGAAATTAAGAGAAAAAATTGATGAATTTGTAAAAGATTATGATATGGAAGATCCAATGATTAATTTAAAATATTATCATACATTCAGAGTAGCTGATATATCTGAAAAATTAGCTCAAAGTCTTAATATGACAGATGAGCAGGTAAATGTTGCATATATAATTGGACTTCTTCACGATATAGGAAGATTTTACCAAGTTAAAAATTATCAAACATTTGTTGATTCAAAAGAACATTCAGTAGATCATGGAGATTTAGGTTATGAAATGTTAAAATCAGGATATATAAGAGAATATATTGATGATGATAAATACGATTATATAATTGAAGAAGCGGTAAGAAATCATAATAAATTAGAAATTGATAAAAGTAAAAATTATAGTGAATTAGAATTAAAATTCTTGAAAGTTATAAGAGATGCGGATAAACTAGATATATATAACATTGTATGTAGCAATGATAAATATATAAACTACACGGATTTTGAAGATGAAAAATTAAGTAATAGATTAATAGAATCACTTCATAGTAGAGAGATAGCAAAATATCAAGATATTCATACCAAACTAGATTCTGTTATAGTTACATTAAGTTATGTATTTGATATATATTATGATTATTCATTACAAGATATAAAGGAAAAACAATATTTTAAAAAATATGTGGATTTACTTAATATTAGTGATAAAAGCAGGAATTATTTATATCAAATAATTGATGAGTTAAATATATATATTAATGAAAGATTAGATAAAAAGAGGTAGGTATATGGCGAATTCTACAGTGTTTTTCTGTAAAGAATGTGGATATGAGAGCCCAAAATGGCTTGGTAAATGCCCAGGATGTAATAGTTGGAATAGTTTTATAGAGGAAAAAATTGTAAAACAAAAAAATAATTCTAATAAAACTAGAGAAAATATATTTTCAAACAAAGCGGAAATTAAAAAATTAAAAGATATAACTGTATCTAATGAAGTAAGAATTGATACTGGATATGAAGAATTAAATAGAGTTTTTGGAGGAGGAATTGTAGAAGGTTCTCTTACTCTAATTGGTGGCGAACCAGGTATAGGTAAGTCTACCCTTATAATTCAAATATGTGAAAATTTATCCAAAAAAGGTAATGTGTTATATGTATCTGGTGAGGAGTCGGATACACAGGTAAAATTAAGAAGTCAAAGACTTGATATAAATGGTGAAAATATATTTTTCTTAAGTGAAACTAATATATCAAATATTGAAGATAAAATAATGAGTAGTAAACCTAAATTTTGTATAATTGATTCTATTCAAACAATGTATGATGAGGAAATATCATCAACTCCTGGTAGTGTATCACAAGTAAAAGAAATAACTGCAAGACTTATGCATCTTGCTAAAAATGAGGATATAACTGTAATAGTAATAGGACACGTTACTAAAGATGGCGTTATAGCGGGACCAAGAATATTAGAACATATGGTAGATGTTGTGTTATATATTGAAGGTGAAAGATTTTTATCACATAGAATAGTAAGAGGGGTTAAAAATAGGTTTGGCTCTACAAATGAAATAGGAATATTTGATATGCAAGACAAAGGAATGGTTGAAGTAAAAAATATTTCTGATATATTTTTAGACAGAACAAATGAAAATATACCAGGAAATGCCACTATAGCTACAATAGAGGGAACATCAACAATACTATTAGAAGTTCAGGCATTAACCTGTCATTCATATTATAACATGCCAAGAAGAGTGGCAAATGGTGTAGACTTTAACAGATTAAATATGATACTTGCTGTGCTTGAAAAAAAATGTAATTTATCAATGGGTACACAAGATGTATATGTTAATATAATTGGCGGTATAAAAGTTGATGAACCGGCTATTGACTTAGGTATAGCAATGGCAATAATATCAGGATATAAAAATATTCTTCTAAAAAAAGATACTGTATATATAGGGGAGATAGGTCTTACAGGTGAGATAAGAACAGTAAACAATCTTTTAAAAAGAATAAAGGAAATAGAAAAAATGGGGTATAAAAATATTGTGTGTTCAAAAAAACAAGTAGAATCAATATCAAAAGAACTCAAAAATTCTAGTATTAAATTGTTTGGATATAACACGATTAATGAGGTTATACAAAATATATAATAGGTGGTGAAAAGATGAAAGATGAGTTATTAGACATATTAAAAATATTAGCTCCAGGTACTGTGTTAAGAAATGGATTAGATAATATTTTAAAAGCAAAAACTGGTGCACTTATAGTAATAGGTGAAAGTGAAGAAGTAGATAAAATGGTTGATGGTGGATTTACAATTGATGAAGATTTTACACCTTCTAATGTTTATGAACTTGCTAAGATGGATGGCGCAATTGTGATAAGCAAGGATTTAAAGAAAATTCTAAGGGCAAATGCACAGCTTATACCAGACTCTAAAATAAAAACAACTGAGACAGGAACAAGACATAGAACAGCAGAAAGAGTGGCAAAGCAGACTAATGAACTTGTTATATGTATATCTCAAAGAAGAGGTATTATAACAATATTTAAGGGTGATTTTAGATATGTTATAAATGAAACATCAGCAGTTATACTAAGAGCAAATCAAACACTTGAAGCTTTAGAAAAATATAAAACTGTATTTGATAGTATGATGAATATATTAAGTGAGCATGAGTTTGATGATATAGTTTCGTTAGAAACAGTAGCAAATGCAATATATAGAAGTGAAATTATAATGAGAATGAAGGTTGAAGCAGAAAGAAATATAATTGAACTTGGAGATGAGGGAAGACTAGTAAGTATGCAACTTGAAGAATTAGTTGTAAATGTAGAGTCAGAAGAAAAGAAAATAATACAAGATTATATGGTCATAAAGAAAAGAAGTAATAAAACAGCAGACATGGTATTGATAGACATACGAAAATTAGATAAAAAAGATCTAATAAATGCAGAAAAAATAATAAAACTATTAGGATATGAGCAAGATACAGATTCTAGTGTTTTAGATTTAAATGTTTCACCTAGGGGATATAGAATACTTAGTAAGGTACCTAAAATGCCGACTTCAATAATAGAGAAGATAGTAAGTGCATTTGGATCGCTACAAGGTGTTTGCTCTGCTACTATTGAAGAACTTGATGATGTTGATGGAATAGGAGAAGTTAGGGCAAAAATTATTAATCAATCACTTAGAAGATTACAAGAGCAGTACTTATTAAAGAGTTACAATATATAAATATGTTTACTATATAAAATATATGTTTCTAAATAAATATATATAAAATACATAATTTGTAAATAATCACTATTTTCTTTACTTTTTATGTATTCTGTGGTATAATATATATTGTAGAGAAGAGAAGTTATATTCTTTGAGGAGGGGATTTACTTGTTTAAAATTGGAGATAAAATTGTATACCCTATGCATGGTGCAGGAACAATAGAAGCAATTGAAGAAAAAGAAATGATGGGTGCTTCAAAAGACTATTATATTATAAAAATGCCTATTGGTGAAATGAAACTTATGGTCCCTACAGATAAAGCTGAAAACATAGGCGTAAGAGAAGTAGTAGAAGAAAATATATGTGATAAAGTATTTGGAGTATTACAAAAGCCAAAAGAACCATATGTTCATGATACAAACTGGAGTAAAAGATATAATGCAAATGTTGAAAAAATAAAATCAGGTGATATATTAGAAGTTGCAGAAGTAGTAAGAGAATTATCTCACAGACATATGGAGAGAGGTCTCTCTATTGGTGAAAAGAAAATGCTAAGTCAAGCAAAAAACATTTTACTAAGTGAAATGGTTTTATCAAAAGATATGACTCACGATGAAGTAGATAATAAAGTAGAAGAAATATTAAAAGATTCATATGAATCAAGTCAAAATATAGAACAATTATAAAGAGTATTTAGTACTCTTTTTTTCTATAATATATTGACATTGATTAAGTTATGATATATAATATTTAAAAATAGTAACGATTACTATTTTGAGGTGATATAATATGAAATATTCTAAGCAAAGGGAGTTAGTATATGAATATGTAAACTCAGTAAAATCACATCCTACAGCTCAAAATGTATATGAAAATATAAGGCAAAAAAGTCCAAACATAAGTCTAGGAACAGTTTATAGAAATTTAGAGAACTTATCAAATCAAGGAAAAATAAAAAGAATAAAATCAATTGATAAAAATGATAGGTTTGATGCTGATATTACTGAACACTATCATGCAAGATGTGAAAAATGTGGAAAAATATATGATATATATATGGATTCTGTATTAGAATATTTAAATAAAGATGTTGAGAAAATCTTAAATTGTGAAGTAACATCTAAAGATATTATATTTAATATTATATGCCAAGATTGTAAATAAATTAGGAGGGATTTTTATGGAATTGAAAGGAACAAAAACAGAGGCTAATTTAATGGCTGCATTTGCAGGAGAGTCTCAAGCAAGGAATAAGTATACATATTATGCTTCAAAAGCAAAAAAAGAAGGTTATGAACAAATAGCAGAGATATTCGAAGAAACAGCAAGAAATGAAAAAGAGCATGCAAAATTATGGTTTAAATTACTACATGGTGGTGAAGTTCCATCAACAGAAGAAAACTTAAAAGATGCAGCAACAGGTGAAAATTATGAATGGACAGATATGTATGCAGATTTTGCAAAAGTAGCAAAAGAAGAAGGATTTAATGATATTGCAAGACTTTTTGAAGGAGTTGCAGCAATTGAAAAAGAACATGAAGAAAGATATAAAAAATTATTAAATAATATAGAAGAAGAGATAGTATTTTCTAGAGATGGAGATACAATATGGAAATGTAGAAATTGTGGACACATTCATATTGGCAAAAAGGCTCCTGAAATATGTCCAGTTTGTTCGCACCCAAAATCATTTTTTGAGCTAAGAGCACAAAATTATTAATATGGGGGCGATTATATGAAAAATATAAAATTTTATATCTGTGAGGTATGTGGTAATTTAGTTGAACTTGTAGAAGAAGGTGGAGGAACATTAGTGTGTTGTGGAAAAGAAATGACATACATTGAGCCAAATACCAAGGAAGCTGCTTTTGAAAAACACATACCAGTTGTAACAGTAGATAAAAATAAAGTAAATATAAAAGTAGGGGAAATAGAACATCCTATGACAAAAGAACATTATATTAAATGGATATATATAAAAACAAATAGTGGAATAAGAAGATATGAGCTATCATATGATATGAAACCTGAGATAACAGTTGAACTTGAAGATACCAAAAATATGGAAGTATATGCATACTGTAATCTACATGGACTATGGAAAAATAAATAGTTAATTTTTGGCTGTATAATAAATGTGGTGGATAAAAATTCACCACATTTATTATTTTTGCAATTAACATTTTTAAAATCAAATTTATTAAGATAGGAATATATCTATAAAAGTTGATATTGAAATTATTACTATAAACATTATTCCTATAAAGATAAACATATTTAATACAAAGTTTGGAGTTTTATTTTCTTCTACATAATATTCATCATGATCATTAGGATTTACAAAAACATTAACAGGTTTTCCTATATAAAGGTTACCGTGATTAGCACTTCCAAATCTTGATGCTTTTTCATAATGAACACCATCTACTGTATATTCAAAAACAGGAAAAAATTTTGACTGTACAAACC
Organism: uncultured Clostridiaceae bacterium; assembly: GCA_964593045.1. GTDB lineage: Bacteria > Bacillota > Clostridia > TANB77 > CAG-465 > JAOAHC01. The sequence continues at coordinate 4,415 of CAZQJQ010000027.1, read as the reverse complement.
CGGAATTTGTAATTTCTTCCCTTGCTACTTCTCTAATAATATCTTTTACAGTTCCATTTACATGTAGAGTACATCTTTGTTTCTTTTCTTCCATTTTTTTATATGTAGTTTTAGCAGCTATAATAAATGTTAATCCAAGAAATATAAAAATTAATTTAATAAATAATACCATATTCTTTCCCTCCTATATAATATATCATATAATATCATACAATAAAAAAATATTCAATATTAAAAAAACATTTTAATATTTTTTTGGATAATATAAGAAAAAAGTATTTTTTTAAAGATTTCTCTTTATATTTGAATATATATGTGCTATAATATTTTCGTAGAAAAGGAGAATTAACATGAATTTTATATTATACTTAATAGAATTTATTATGCACATTGATAAACATTTAGGACAAATAATACAAACCTATGGTACAGAGACATATTTAATATTATTTTTAATTGTGTTTTGTGAGACAGGTTTAGTATTTTTACCGTTTTTACCAGGAGATTCACTTATATTTGCAGCATCAGCATTTGCAGCATTAGGTTCACTTAACATATTTGTATTATACTTTATGTTGCTTTTTGCAGCATTTATAGGGGATACAGTAAATTATAGCATTGGTAAAAAATTAACTAATAAAATAGAAAGTTTAGAAAAAAGGAAAATTATAAAAAAAGAATATATTGAAAAAACAGAAGCTTTTTTCAAAAAACATGGTGGAAAATCTATAGTACTTGCTAGATTTGTACCAATAGTTCGTACATTTGCACCATTTGTAGCAGGATCTGGTAAAATGCATTATTCTAGATTTATAAAATTTAATTTATTAGGTAGTTTTTTATGGGTAACATTATTTTGTACAATGGGTTATTTCTTTGGAAATATACCATTTGTAAAAGAGAGATTTTCACTTGTTATAATTGCAATAATATTACTTTCAGCATCACCAATTATAATAGGGTATATATCAAGTAAAATAAAAAAAAGTAGAAATAAATCAGTAGCAGAAGTAAAATATCTTGAAGAAGAAAATTAATTCTTTTTGAGGGGGCATACAAATGAAAATAAGTAATAATAAAGGTATTTCATTAATAGTTTTAGTTATAACAATAATAGTTATAATAATTTTAGCAGGTGCAGTTATTTTATCAATATCTGGAAAAAATCCAATTTCATCGGCAAAAGAAGCTGTTTTTAGAAGTGATATAAGTAATTATGATGATCAACTAAAAATTTATATAGCAAGTCAGTACTCTTATGAAATTGGTAATTATGATATTACTACATTAAATGCTGAGGGAAATGATGTAAAAAATTATATACCAGCTCTAAAAGATTCAGATGTTGGTAGATTCTCTATAGTAGAAGGAGAACTTGCATATTGTGGAGATAATATAGAAGAAGCAATAATATCATATGAAAAAAACCTAACCATAAAAACCACAACAGACCTTACAATAGATGGTGATTTATATAGTTATTATAATCCTATAATACCAGCAGGTTTTATTCCAATTGACACAGACACTTCAAAATGGGATAATGCTAAAGAAGACTATAATAAGGGATTAGTAATTAAAGATTCATATGGAAATGAATTTGTATGGGTACCTGTAGATGGTATAAATGTAAAATATGAAACATGGTGTAATTTAGGAATACCATACTTTGTAGCTACTGATGTAACACCAAGTGACTTTGATGCTACTAAAATTACTAATAAATATGGAGGATTCTATATTGCAAGATATGAATCGGTTTTTGACTATAACGGTGGTAATATACGAGTTGCAAGTAGAAAAAGTTCAAATGTAGATAAAACCTTTTATTGGACACAAAATAATATGGATGAAGAACATACTGGTTATTTATGGAGTTGGATAAATTATGCAGATGCTCAGAAATATTCTGAACAAATGGATGAAAGTTATGGATATACGACAGTTGGAACTTGTTTGGTTACAGGAACACAGTGGGATACAATGCTTAAATGGCTTCAAAATTCAGGATACAATGTAGATACTGATACTTCTGCTTGGAGTAATCAAGGAAATATAGAAAATACAGGCTCTAACAAAAAATATATGGCAAATAATATATATGATATTGCTGGAAATACTACTGAATTTATTGGCGAGTTGTTTACTTATGATAATGTATCACATTTTTCAAGAGGAGGTATGTTTACACCAGCATATAGAAATATACCAGGTAATAGTGCAGTTATGCCTACACTTTCATTTAGAGTTGCGTTATATATAAAATAATAAAAAAGCCTCTTTGTAATAGTTGGGTTGTAAAATGCTAGAAAATGTTTCTAGCATTTTTGCTAATTTTTGCTAATACAAGTTTTTTTAAAAAAACTATAGACAGAACGTATGTTTTGATGTATAATATATAACATACGTATTTTTTTGTATATGTATAAAATAAATTAGGAGATTATTATATGGATAAGATAGTTATAAAAGGAGCAAAGGAACATAATTTAAAGAATATTAGTTTAGAGATACCAAGGGATAAACTTGTTGTTTTTACAGGACTTTCAGGTTCTGGAAAGTCATCTCTTGCATTTGATACAATTTATGCAGAGGGACAAAGAAGATATATTGAGTCACTTTCTTCATATGCAAGACAATTCTTAGGTGTTATGGAAAAGCCTGATGTTGAATATATAGAGGGCCTTTCTCCTGCAATATCAATAGATCAAAAAACCACATCTAAAAATCCAAGATCAACTGTTGGTACAATAACTGAAATATATGATTATCTAAGACTTCTTTTTGCAAGAGTTGGAACACCGTACTGTCCCGTTTGTGGTAGAAAAATAAGGAAACAAACTGTAGATGAAATAGTAGACCAAATATTAAAACTTAGTGAAGGAACAAAATTACTTATTCTTGCACCTGTTGTAAGAGGTAAAAAAGGTGAACATATAAAGTTACTTGAACAAGCAGTAAAAGAAGGCTTTATTCGTGCAAGGATAGATGGTGAGATAGTAGATTTATCAGAAAATATTCCTGAAATGGATAAAAACAAAAAACATAATGTTGAAATTGTAGTCGATAGATTAGTATTAAAGGATGATATTAGAAAAAGGGTGGCAGACTCTGTAGAACTTTCATTAAATCATGCAAATAACCTTGTACTAGTATCAATTGTTGGTGGTGATGAATACTTATTTAGTCAAAATTATGCTTGCCCTGATTGTGGCATAAGTATTGATGAATTAACACCAAGAATGTTTTCTTTTAATAGTCCGTTTGGTGCTTGCCCTGATTGTACAGGCCTTGGAGAAATATTAAGAATTGATGTTGATAAGATAATTCCTGATAGAAACAAAAAATTAAATGACTTGTCAGCTATACATGGCTGGGCAGGAAGTACTATGGATAGTATAAGCAATATGTATATAATAGGACTTTGTAAACATTATAATATAAATCCAAATACAAAAATAAAAGATTTGGATGATGATTTTTTAAATGTGTTATTGTATGGAAGTGGTAGTCAAAAAATAAAATTTGAACATATAACTAAAACATTAAAAAGGGATTTTGAATCTGAGTTTGAAGGTATAGTTAATGCATTAGAAAGAAGATTTAGAGAGACCTCTTCTCAAGGAATGAAGCAATATTATGAACAGTTTATGATAACAAGTCATTGTGCAACTTGTGATGGAGCAAGACTAAAAAAAACAAGTCTTGCAGTAAAAATAGGGGAACTTAATATACATGAATTATGTATGATGAGTATAGCAAAAATAAAAGAATACATAAATAAAGTAAATGATGAAGTATTTAGTAAAAAACAAAAGCTAATAGCTGATCAGATTATAAAAGAGTTAAATAATAGATTACAATTTTTAATTGATGTAGGACTTGATTACGTAACTCTTGCAAGAAGTGCAGGAACATTATCTGGTGGTGAGTCACAAAGAATTAGACTTGCAACCCAGATTGGTTCAGGACTTACTGGTGTGTTATATATATTAGATGAGCCAAGCATAGGACTTCATCAAAAAGATAATGAAAAGTTACTAAAATCTCTTAAAAAAATGAGAGATGCCGGTAATACTTTAATCGTTGTAGAGCATGATGAAGATACAATGAATGCTGCAGATTATATTGTAGATATAGGCCCTGGTGCTGGTGTGCATGGTGGCAATGTTGTTTTTGCAGGTACACCAGAAGATATTAAAAAATGTGAAGATTCAATTACTGGTAAATATTTAAGTGGAAAGCTTAAAATTGAGGTTCCTACTAAAAGAAGAAAAATTGAAAGAGGATATATAAAGATAAAGGGTGCAAGAGAAAATAATTTAAAAAATATTGATGTTGATATTCCAATAGGTGTATTTACTTGTGTTACTGGTGTATCTGGTTCTGGTAAAAGTACACTTGTAAATGAAATA
>CAZQJQ010000026.1:4014-15911 GCA_964593045.1 uncultured Clostridiaceae bacterium | reverse complement strand
TTTTATATAAAATAATGCTAGTGTGATTTTTCACCCCAACATTTATTATAGAACCTTAATTTCTAGACATCTTTTATATTTATTTGAGTTTAATACATTTTTATTTACAAACAGTCTGTTTAACTTGTTCTATATCAGCCTGACCAGCTGGTGCAGCGGGAACATAATAACCTTTTTGTTTTGCAATTAAATATATTTCATATTGTAGTTTTTCAAGCTCATCTCTTTTTTTAATTAAGAGATCTCTAAATTGCACATTATTAGCCTGTTGTATAGAGTAACATAACATAGTTATTGCAGAATTAGTTCCAGATAATATGTCGCTTACAGCAACTTTTTCATTTAAGTTTTCCATAAATGCACCTCCTATAACATATTACAAAGGTCATCTTTTAGTGTTGTAGCTATATTACAAGCTTCATCGAACACCTTTAAAACCTCTGTATCTTCAGTTAAAGTTTTATAGTATTTAATCTTATCGCATAAAGTTGATGACATACCACATATATGTCTAATGTTTTGAATTTCTAATTCATTTAATGAATCCATAAAAAGTACCTCCTTTAAAAATGTACATAAATAATATGTGTAAAAATATCTTTTTTATACAATTATTAGTTACTTTAAATTGGGCTTAGCAAATAAAGAACAGAAATATCCAAATATTACAGCAGCAGCAATACCTGCAGATGTAGCTTTTACTCCGCCTGTAAATATTCCTATAAATCCAGATTTATCTATTTCCTCTATAACACCATTAGAAAGTAAATATCCGAATCCAGAAATAGGAACAGTCGCACCAGCTCCACCAAATTCTACAATTGGTTCATAGAATCCCATAAATGTAAAAATGGCACCAAGTACAACAAAAACAACTAGTATTCTTGCTGGAGTTAATTTTGTTTTATCTATTAAAATTTGGCCAATAGAACATATTATGCCACCAGTTAAAAAAACTTTTAAATATTCTATAAACATATTTTACACCTCATTTTCTATTGCTATTGCATGTGCAATTGAAGGAATAGATTCTCCTTGCATGGATGAAATTGTACTCATAAGAGCACCTGTTGCTACAACTAGCACTTTGTTTATAACTTTAGATTTTAAATCTTTGTAAAAATATCCAGAAAATACACTTGCACAGCAACCACAACCACTTCCACCACAATGAGTATCTTGAGTTTCATTATCATATATCATTGCACCACAGTCTTTATGAACAGAAGATATATTTACTCCATAATCTCCACATAGTTTGCAAAGAATTTCTGAACCAAGTACTCCTAAATCACCTGTTATAATAGCATCATAATAATCTGGTTTTCTTGAAGTATCATTAAGATGGGTAATAATTGTATCAAATGCAGCTGGTGCCATTGCAGCTCCCATATTTGTCATATCCTTTATTCCCATATCAACTATTTTGCCAATTGTAGCATATGTAACTTGAGGACACGAAATTGCTATACTATTTTCAACAAATAGAGCTGCACCTGCGGCTGTCGTAGTTGCCTGAGCGGTAGGAGTTTTTTGATTTCCATGTTCAAGAGGCAATCTAAATTGTCTTTCAGCACTACAAAAATGAGATGAAGTAGTGGCAATAGTTTTTTTTGCATAATTTGCATTTACAAAAAGCGAAGCTAAAATAGAAGATTCTACAAACGTAGAACAAGCACCATATAACCCTATAAAAGGAACACTATAATCTCTTATACAATATCCTGATGCAATACATTGATTTAAAAGATCACCAGCAAAAATATTGTCTATTTTACTTATATCAATACCTGACTTTGTAAGTAAATTATCAATACAAGTTTTCATAAATTTGCTTTCTGCTTTTTCAAATGTTTTTTCTCCATAATATACATCTGAAACTTTAATATCAAAATAATTTGAGAGGGGTCCCATATGTTCTTTTGGACCAACTATACTAGAAGCCTCTAATATTTTTGGCTTGTTATTTAACATTATTGTTTGATTACCTATTTTCACACCATCACCTACATAAAAACCTTTCCCAAATAATATATTAATCCAATTATAAAAGATGAGAGAATACCATATACAAGTACAGGACCTGCTACTTTAAACATATTTGCACCAAGACCTAGTATATAGCCTTCAGATTTAAATTCAATAGCAGGAGCAACAACCGAATTAGAAAAACCAGTAATTGGAACAATAGAACCCGCACCAGCATATTTACCTAATTTTGAATATACATTAATAGATGTAAGAAAAGCTCCTAAAAAAATTAATATAATTGTAGATAATGTAGAAGCTTCTTTTTTTTCAAAATCAAAATACATAAAGATGTCTGTAAAAGCTTGACCGATCATACAAATAATTCCACCTACTATAAAGGCAAGAAATATATTTTTAAGTATAGGACTTTTTTTTGCTTTTGAATCTACAAAATCTGAATATTCTTGAGGAGTCATTGTCATTTTTGAATTATTCATAAATATCACCAAAAATATTATTTACAAAATAACATTCTAGTATTCATAAATAGTTAAAAACATATGTAATATGTAATTTTTTTGAAATTTTTATGTAATATTATTGAAATTTTAACTTAAATATGTTACAATCTATATGTATATTGGAGGTAACAATAGATGGAAAACGAAAAAAAATTTTCAAGCGAAATGTTTGGTTACGATAAAAAAGAAGTTGAGGAATATATCAAGTCTATAAAAACAGAATATGAGAGTAAATTACAATCTGAAAAATCCGAATCAAATAGACTTGCAAATGAGATAACTATTATTAGGAAAAAATTAGAAAGATACGAAACAGATTATGTAGAAAAACAAGAAAAGGTAGCTAACGCATTAATAACAGCAGAGGACCAGGCAAAAAAAATAATTGAGAATGCAAGAGAAGAAGCTAATACCGAAAGAGAAAGAATAGAAAATCTAATAGAGATGGAAAAAGAAAAATTATTGGATATAAAAAAAGAGGTAATTGATTTAAAAGAAAGAACAGTAAGACTTTTAGATAAATACAGTGCTGAGATGAATGAATTATTAGATTAATGTAATACATATGTGGTATAACTTTAATGTGTTGTAATATACATAGAAAGAGGAGAGTTTCTATGAAAGTTACAACACTTTTTTTAAGTAGAAAAATAGAAGATATAAAAAACATTGTGGCAAGTATTACTGCTTTTTCTTTTGTTATGACTATTTTAATTTGCATATTTATGGTTATTTCTAAAATGGATAACACAAACTTTTTTTTGTATTTTGGTACAAATCTAAGACAAGCACAAGAAGTTAAGATATATCCAAAAGACTTTGTACATCTTTACTCTATATATAATCAGAATAGTTATTTGTTGAAAAAAACGCAAGGTGATAAAGCTAAACAAGATAATTTACCAGTATATAGTTCAGAAGAAGAAAAAAATTTAAATTTATTAGATAAAGCAGTAAGTGAAGAAAATGCTCAGACAGTTGCAGCTATTTCAAAAACTAAAGAAGCAAATATAAATGTAATAGATACAGACCCGTATCAAAAAATAAATATATATGATATGCATATATTAAACTATTCTAGTAATAGAAATATTGATATTCAATCACTTATAGATAAAAAAATAAATTTAACCAAAAAAAGTGATAAAATTCTTTTATATAATACTCATACTTCTGAATCTTATACAAATAGTGAAAAATACAAATTTGAATATTCTGGAACATACAGAAGTGTAGATGCAAGTTACAACATGATTTCTGTAGCTAAAAAGTTAAAAGAAAATTTGGATTTGAAATTTTTTAATGTTGTACAAAATACAACACCACATGATTATGGAACATATACTAGTGCATATGCAAAATCAAGAGTAACTATAAAAGAAGAGCTAGAAAAAAATGGAAGTTTTGGAATAAGCATCGACTTACATAGAGATGCAACATCAGATCTATCGTTTGCACCTACAGTAAATATAAATGGAGTTGATGTTGCACAATGTATGTTTGTAATTGGTATAGGAAGCTCATCAAGTCCTAATAATTATGGAATGGATAATTTGGCACTTGCAATTCAACTTCAAAAGATAGCCGATGATTATTATCCAGGTCTATTTAGATCAATGATAGTAAGAAATTCTGTATATAACCAAGATATGAACAATTTCTCTATATTAATAGAAATTGGAGCAACAGGAAATACATTAGAGGAAGCGTATTATTCTACAAGGTGTATATCTAACATATTAAATATATTATATGTGAATTAGCTTGACAAATCAAATATATAATAGTATAAATATAGTGTTAATTATATGTAAATATTGCAATAATAGAGGTAGAAAATGAAAAAAATAAGAGAATTAATTAATCGTAAAAATTTATTAAAAATAATATTAATACTATTTATGCTATTATTTATAGTAGTTATATCACCATTTCAATTACAAAATGATACATTTTATGATATTGTATTGGGTGGTAAATATATAAACGGAGATTTTTCAAAGATAGATACTTATTCTATACATGAAGGACTTGTATATCAAACACATCATTTTATGGTATGTATTATATCTTTTATAGTATATAGTTATACTTCATTTACTGGCTTACATGTGTTAGAAATATTTCTTACTTGTATAATTGCTACATTGTTTTATATAGCAAATAGGCAGTTTGTAAAAAGTAAATGGTTATCGTACTTTTGGGTATATATTGAGATTATAATTATGAGTCCGTTTATATCACTAAGAGCACAAATGTATAGCTATATATTATTTTTATTAGAGATAATATTTATTGAAAAATTTTTAAACACATCTAAGAAAAAATATGCTATTTTCTTAACACTAATTCCTATGTTTATAGCAAATTTTCATAGCGGAGTAATATATCTATATTATATAATTATACTCCTATATATGTTTAATTACTCTAACATAAATATACTTAGAATAAAAAGTGATAAAAGAATTGATTTTAAAAAATTAAAAACGTTTCTAATAATTATTGGTGTAAGTATATTACTTTCATTAATAAATCCATATGGAATAAAAGGACTTACTTATGGATTGAAAACAATAAATAATTCATTTATAAACTCATATATTCAGGAATTTCAACCAAGTTCAATAAATAATACATTAGTACTTTATGTAGTAATATATATTGCTTTCATACTATTTTGTGTTATAATGAGTAAAAGAGACATAAAATTAAATTCAATACTTATATTTGTAGGAACGACTTTTATGTTCCTTAAGTCATTAAGACATGCATCAATATTTATGATATTTTCTGTAATGATGTTATCATATATAGAAGATATATATAATGTTTTTAAAAATTGGTTATATAAAGACATAAAAAATAAAGATGTTGATATTATAAAAAAGACAATATTTTTATTTATATCAATGGCATATATTGTATATATATCAACTAGGATGACATATATAGAAACAGACTATCTTAATGGTTACCCTATTAATGCAGTTAAATATATAAAAGAAAATATTGGACAAGATGCAAGAATATATAATGAGTATGAATGGGGCAGTTATTTAATGTTTAATGATATTAAGGTATTTATAGATTCAAGATGTGATTTGTATACGGAAGAATATAATAAAAATACAAGAGTAGGAATGGATTATATGGAAACCTATGATTTTAAACAGGACTACAATGACACTGTTGAAAAATACAATATAGAATATTTTTTGCTAAAAAAAGATTCTTTACTTGAAAAAATATTGTTACTTGATGTAAAATATACTAAGATATATGAAGATGATACAGCGTGTATAATAAAAGTAAATAAATAAGGGGGAGTGTTTATGCAAGGAATATCTGTTAATTTCAAAGGACTTAAGCCATTTATAGACGATTATGAATTAAATCTTATGAATAACAGTATATTAGCATGTCATGACATGCTAAATAACAAAACAGGTGCTGGTAGGAATATGTTGGGATGGCTTGACTTACCAGAAAGAATATCAAGTGAAGAGATAAATAAAATAAAAGAAAGTGCCGAAAAAATAAAAAAACAAGCAGATGTGTTTATAGTAATTGGTATAGGTGGATCATATTTAGGGTCACAAGCAATTATAGATATATTTTCAGATACATTTAGTAATTTACAAAGTAGAAGTGACAGAAAGTTTCCACAAATACTATATGCTGGTAATAACTTAAGCGGTAAATATCTTAGAAATTTAGTTGAATATATTCAAGATAAAGATGTTGCAATAAATGTTATTTCAAAGTCTGGTACGACACTTGAACCAGCAATAGCATTTAGAGTACTTAGACTATTTTTAGAAGAAAAATATGGTATATCTGGAGCTGCAGAAAGAATATACGTTACTACGGATAAGCAAAAGGGAGTATTAAAAAGTATTGCAGATGAGAATGAATATACTACATTTGTAATTCCTGATGATGTTGGGGGAAGATTTTCTGTACTTACTCCTGTTGGATTACTTCCAATGGCAGTTGCAAATATAGATATAGAAGATTTAATCGACGGAGCAATGTTTGCTTCACATGTATTTAATGAAAGAAATATAGAACATAATGATTGCTATAAATATGCTGCATATAGGAATATACTTCATAAAAAAGGAAAAGAAATAGAAATACTTGCAAGTTATGAACCAAGTTTTAGGTATTTTATAGAGTGGTTCAAACAGTTATTTGGAGAGAGCGAAGGTAAAAATTTAAAAGGAATATTTCCAGCAGGAGTTAATTTTACTACTGATCTACATTCCATGGGACAGTTAATACAAGATGGAAAGAGAAATATTTTCGAAACTGTTTTAAATATAGAAATAGATAGGAGTTTTATAAAACTACCAAATATTGAAAAAAATGATGATAATTTAAATTATTTGGCTTCAAACGAAATAGATTATATAAATAAACAAGCATTTCTTGGAACATTAAACGCACATATAAATGGAGGTGTTCCAAATATAGTAATAAATATAGAAGAACTTACTCCATATAACATTGGTAGCCTAATATATTTTTTTGAAAAAGCTTGTGCAATAAGTGCATATATGTCGGGAGTAAATCCTTTTGATCAACCCGGAGTTGAAGAATATAAAAAAAACATGATGAACTTACTAAAAAAGGAAGATTAAATAATGAGTTTTAAAAAAGGATTAACACTAAATGAATTAAAACTGATTGCTGTGGTGGCTATGATAATAGACCATATAGCATATTATAATTATTTTTTTATGTCAGATAAAACATATTTAGCTTTTAGAATAATTGGTAGAATTGCTATGCCAATATTTGCATATGCTATTGTTGAGGGGTATTTCCACACAAAGAATATAAAAAAATATGTAATAAGATTGTTTATTTTAGCAATAATAACACAAGTTGTTATAGATATAGTAGCATATTTTAATACTGTATTTGTACCCGAATATACTGTAAATATATATAATATATTGAACATTGTATTTTCATTTCTTTTATCTTTAATAATAATAATAAGTATTGATAGTATATTGAAATTTTGCATTCAATTTAAAAATATGAAAAATAAAAATGAAAAAACATATAAAACAAGTAAAAATGAGAGAATGAAAATAGAAATGAAATTACTAACAAATATAGTTATATACTTCTTTATTGTAATTATATCATTTTTAGTATATCAGTTGTTTGAAATAGATTATGGTTATATTGTTCCTATAATAATAATTACCGGATATATATGTAAAAAAATATATATTTATTTAGAAAATAAAAAAAAGAATATAAAATATATTAGTAATTATATAGTTTCAAATATACCGTTATATATAGCAATAATAATTATTGCTATTACATCAAATCACATAGAAAGATATATTTTACTTTCAATTATATTTATATGTCTATATAATAGTAAAAAAGGAAATATGTCAAAAAAGGTACAAAAATTATTCTATTACATATTTCCTTTACAACATTTAATTATATATTCTATAGCATTATTTGGATATATGAATATTATGTAATAAACAAGAAATACAGTTGAAATATTATGCACGATTCATTTTAAAAACACACAAAAAACGATATTAAAATAGAAAATGTTTACATAAAGACTTTACAAATATAAATTCCTATGGTATAATTTATACACATTAGGAATTTTTTTTATACTTGATACATAAGAATAGTAATATAATATTCAAAGGAGGAAATATTTAAATATGGATACACTTAGTAAAAATAATATCGTAAAAATAGGTGGTATAATATCATCAGAATTAGAGTTTAGTCATGAAATATACGAAGAGAAATTTTTTAAATTCTATATTGAAGTAGAAAGACTTAGTGCTCTAACAGATAGATTACCAGTTATAATATCTGAAAGACTAGTAAAAAAAGAAAATTTTAAAATAGGAAAAATAGTATATATAGAAGGACAGCTTAGATCATATAATCAATCAATTGCAGGAAAAAACAAATTAATTCTTTCTATATTTGCAAAAGAAATGCAAGAAGTGGAAGAAAAAGAAGATAACAGTGATACTTTAACATTAAATGATTGTAATTTTACCGGATATATATGTAAAGATCCAATATATAGAAGAACTCCTTTGGGAAGAGAAATATCAGATATTTTACTTGCAGTAAATAGATCATATAAAAAATCAGACTATATACCATGCATATTGTGGGGAAGAAATGCTAAATTTTGTAGAACAATACCAGTAGGCTCTATGGTAAAACTAACAGGTAGAATACAGTCAAGAACATACGAGAAAAAATTAGAAGATGGAACTATAAAACCAATGGTTGCATATGAATTATCTGTTTCAAAATTTGGACTTCTTTCTGAAGAAGAATTAAAGATTCAAAAAGAGTTAGAAGAAATTCAAGATTAAAGATATAAATTGAAAAATATAGTAAAAACTTCAGTACAAATAGGTACTGGAGTTTTTTTACTTAAAAAACATAGTGAATTACATTGACTAAAAAATGATAGTAATTAAATATCATATAATTTTAATGGATTTATAGTATCACCATTTATATCATATACTGTTAAATGTAAATGAGGACCAGTTGTATTTCCATTAGATATACCGTTATCCAATATTTTTGGCCCAATAGAAGAGATCTGCTCACCTTTTAATACAATATCACCAACATTTACACATGAATTGTTAGAAAGATGTGCATATAATGATTTGTAACCATTATTATGCAAAATTATTATTGTATTACCATATCCAAAGATATTAAAATCGTTATATATTACGGTGCCATATTCTATAGCATAAACAGGAGTATTTTGTACTGCTGCAAAATCTATGCCATTATGAAAATTTTTCTGGCCGAATAATTCTCTATATCCATATAACGAAGAAAGAACATATTTGTCTTTTATAGGAAGAGAAAATGATAATTGATTGTTACTTTGATTAGATGAAAAAATAACAATAAGTAGAGAAAATAGAATAAAAGAATAAAAAAATTTTTTGAACAAATAAATCACCATAAATATTATATAACAGAAAAGGTTATATGTAAATATAAACTGATCGACAAAAAAGTACAAGAATATATAAGGTATACATAAAAAGAGTGTCTAGAAATATTTTCCTAGACACTTTTTGCTAGAAGAACGAAAAGAAGAATATTACAATCAATAAAAATAAAGCGCCATTTACAACTGCTGCAATAATACCATAGTCAATGAACGAAGCAACAATAGCATAAACAGTTATTGCAATGAGGGAAATCTTGACGATTGATTGCCAACTAAGCAATATCATCAAGATAATGAATAAAGTTGCAATCAATGCAATGATTAACCCGTTACGAACTTTCCGCATAACTTTTTCCTCCTTAATTAATTAATCGTGGAATTTTTTTATTATAACTTAATTATAGCACATGTTTGAGTTTATGTCAACTATAGCACTTTAATACACAATATTTTGGCATATATTGTTTTTTAAAAAAATAACATATATTATATATTATTTAAAAATTAAAATTAATAAATGTTAAATATATAAAAAAAAACAAAAAAACTATTGATTTTTAAAATTATTTTGATATAATAAAAATATATAGTTTTAGGAGGAAAAAGTTATGAAAAAGTCAAAAAAAATATTATTTAGAATATTACCAATATTTATTTTATGTATTATGCTTGTATCGCCTTATGTATTAGGTCTAAGTACAAATGTGCCAAATAATACGGATAGCATTGAAGAAGTAGATTCAGCAGCTAATAAAATATGGGGTACAGTTTTATTGATACTTCAAATGGCAGCAATAGCAGCAGTTGTAATAGCAGGAATAAGATATATGTTTGCTTCTGCTGATCAAAAAGCTGAAATTAAAAAAAGTATGATTGGTTTGGTGATAGGTGCAATACTAGTATTTGCAGCATCTATAGTACTACAATTTATAGTTAATGTAACAAATGAAGTAGTTGGACAATAATAAAATAATTATAAAAATGGGATATGATTTTTATATCTCATTTTTTAATAAAATTTGTATTTATGATATAGTTTACACTATATGATGGAGGAGAAAATGAAAAAAAATATAATATATAAATCCTTTATATGTATAATACTTTTAATATTTTTTTGTGCTAATCCCGTTTTTGCAGAGTTAGGTAATGGGTTTGATAACAGTCTAGTGGAAAGAACCTCTATTCCAACAGGAATAACAATTCTCGCTAATACGGTATGGGGTTCGGTTTTACTTGTATTTCAAATGCTAGCAATAGCAGGTGTTATAATAACAGGAGTAATATATATGTTTAAATCTGCAGATATGAAAGCTGAAATCAAAAAAAATTTATTAACATTAATTATAGGATGTGTACTTGTATTTGCAACTTCTACTATAGTATCATTTATAGTAACAGCGACAAGTGAAGTAATGTAAAAAGTTACAATAATGTTACAAAAATATTAAAAAATAAAAATATCTATATTTTTTTAAAAAAAGTATAGATATTTTTTTATACAAATGATATAATTCAAATAAATTATAGTTTAAATAAGGAGAGAGTTATGAATTCTAAAAAAATATATAAAAAAGTAATAACGATTTTTAACATTTTATTTTTTACATTTTATATAGCGATATCGTTAAATAATGTTTATGCTGCTGATGATTTTTGGGGCCAAGCGTCTAGTTGGTTTGAAAATGCATCAACTACCGATGTAACTGATATTAAATCTGGGGTAGAGGAAGTAATTACAACATTTAGTAATATGGTTAATGTAATAGGTACGGCAGTTATAATAATAATTACAATATTTCTAGGTATAAAATATATATTTGGTAGTTTTGAGGGTAAAGCTGAAGTCAAAGAAAGTATGGTTACTCTTCTTATTGCATGTGTATTTTTCTTCGGATGGACATCAATATGGAATATATTATATGTTAATGGAAATTTAGTTATATTTTCAAATTCTGATACAAGTATTAATAATGCTGTAAATAGGATATATTCTATATTTATATATATAGCTAATTTTCTTGCAATAGGAGGAGTTATATATATAGGTATTAGATATATATTTGCAAGTGCGTCAGGAAAAGCAGACTTAAAAAGTAAATCACCACAGTTAATACTTGGTATTGTTTTAGCATTTGCTTCAGTTAATGTTTTGTCATTTGTTTCTACAGCTGTAAATCAAGCAACTAAGAAAGCCGCAAATACAAATATACAAGCAGAAAAAGATGGATATGAAATAAAAGATGTATCCAATGAAAAAGGTAGAGTAATAATATATTATAATACTGGAACAATATATTGTTTAGATGATACTGGTAATTTATATGAAACTTTAGACGAAGGGAAAACTTGTGGAGATCAGAAAGGGCAAAACACAGATTTAGCTAAAATAGTAAATTCAA
>CAZQJQ010000026.1:0-3914 GCA_964593045.1 uncultured Clostridiaceae bacterium | reverse complement strand
TATATTATGGGTAATAGTTATTTTGTTCCACGTAGTGTTAAAGGTGAATCAAGAATATTATATATTTTTACAATAAAATCCCTTGTGACTACAGTAGTATTTGGACTAGTTGGAGCAGGAATATGGTTTATAGGTGATTCATTATTAGGAATGAATATGTTTGTAGGTTTAGTAGTTACTGCTATATTTGGAGGAGTGGGATTTTTATTTGGAATTTTAAAAATACCAGATGCTCCGATAATGGGTAAATTTAGAAAAGCTGGTGGAGAATACTTAAGTGATATTATTTTTAGGTTTATATTTTTTAAAAATAAGAAAAAAATATATATGTATAATTTGAACAGAGGAGGAAAATAAAATGGGAAGTATGATTGTGCCGTTAATTTTGTTTTTAGTGTTAATAATTTTTGGAGTTACTTTTTTTGTTATAACTAAAAAGCAAGGAAATAAAAGTGATGATAAAAATAACAATAGCAGTAGTAAAAAAAATGAGGATAGTAGTCAGAACGTAAAAAAAGAAGATGTATTTAATTTTATGGAGTTTGATAAACTTATAGATAATATGATTGTACAAAATAATGGTCAGAAATATACAATGGCTATAAAGTGTAAAGGAATAAATTATGAACTTATGTCTGAAGTAGAACAAATGTCTGTTGAAGAAGGTTTTATAACATTTTTAAATACACTTAGATTTCCAATACAATTATATGTACAAGCACAAAATATTGATTTAAAAGGTGTTATTGCAAAATATAAAGTCAATGTAGATGGTATAAGGCAAGAGTATGAAAAAGTAAATGATGAGTATATGAAAACTGCAGATAGCTTTGGTGTTGATGAAGATGAATCAAGCGGTATAGAAAAAGATAGAACAAGTTTACTTAATGTTTATGAATATGCTAATGATATAATAAAATATGTTGAGAGATTAAGCTTAAATAAAAATTTATTACAAAGAAATTTCTATATAATATTTTCATATCATGTTGCTGAGATTACTTCAGCATCTACTTTCTCAAAATCGGAGTTACAAGAAGTATGCTATAATGAGCTGTTTACAAGAGCTCAAGCTATAATAAGTGCTCTTGCTTCATGTTCTGTTGAAGGAAGACTTTTAGAGTCGAATGAATTAGCAGATTTGCTATATATCGGATACAATAGAGATGATAAAGGATTACTTAATGTTAGTGAGGCAATAAACTCAGGATTCTATAGGTTATATTCTACATCAGAAGATGTTTTTGAAAGAAAAAATCAAAAGTTAATAGAACAAATAGAAAACGAGGCAAAAATAAAGGCAGCGGAAGCACTTAAAAAAGCAATAGAAGATGGAAATTACTTATCTGAAAAAGAACAAGAAACTGTAATTCAAGAGAAAATAAGTAAAGAAGCATATGATATGGTGGCAAAAGAAAATATACCAGAAGATATAAAAAAAGATGCACAAAAGAAGATAGTTAATGATTATAGAAAATTAAAAAAAGAAATTTTAAATAAGAATTCAGAAAATAAAGAAAAAGAAGAGGAAAAGGTAACTACTAATACAGAAAATAATAAAAAAATAGATGAAGAAAAAAATATAATATCAGAGGAAAAGATTGAAAAAACAAATAATGAAGTTGCTCAAAAAATTGAAGAGCCAACATCTAATATAGTGATAGAAGAAAAAAATCAAGTTGGTAATACAAAAGAAGTAACTCAATCTGTTGATAATGACTTTAGTAATAGTAGACTCGATGATAGATTTGGACCTGCTGAAGATATAAATAACGATATAGAACAAAATAAACTAGATAATGAAAAAAAAGAGGATGATAACAATTCTTCATCAGAAGATGATTTAATAATATAATATTGGAGGTATTGATATTATGAAAAAAAACAAAGGAAATAAAAATGCACAACAACCGCAACCGCAAACAGAAGATCTAGTAAGGGGAGTTGAAATAAAAGAAAATTCCTTAGAAAAAAACAAGTCTACATTAAAAGACTTATTAGCTCCTTCAGGTATTGATGCAACACATTATGATTATCTTGAGATATTTTCTAAAATATCTAGATTTGCTAGAACTTTTTATTTAACAACAATTCCAAGACAAGCTACATTTCCATATTTTCTATCAGAAATATATGAGTTTGGTGATGTAAATACTTCTGTATATATTACTCCTATACAAGAGACAACATCTCAAAATGAACTTAATAAGACAATTGTTGAGTTGCAATCTGAAATATATGTTGCTCATGATAGAGGAGATATAAACAGAGAATCTTTGTTAGCGGCTAAACAAGCTGAAGCAGAACATTTAAGAGATCAAATAGCAGCAGGATATAACAAATTATTTGATGCTACAATAATATGTACGTTATTTGCATATTCAAAGGATGAATTAGATAAATTATCTGAGCTTCTAGCAATGGATGCATCTAAAACTCTTTTGGGATTAAAAACAGCCTGGGCTCTACAAGAGGAAGGTTTTAAATCAAATCTTCCATTAAATACAAACAAAATAACAAGAAAACATACTTTTGATAGAGGTTCAATGGCAACAGTATTTCCTTTTGTTAGTGCTGATGCAGGACATGACACTGGTGTTCCAATAGGAATAAATAAACAAACAGGTTTACCAATATTATTTGATAATTTTAGTAGTACACTTACTAACTATAACATGGTTATATTTGGTAAATCTGGTGCTGGTAAATCTGTTACAATAAAAACCATAATGGCAAGATCTGCAATACTTATGGGAGTAGAAAACTTGGTACTTGATGCAGAAGGTGAGTATGTTGTTGTTGCTGAAGCATTAAGAGGAATTAATATTGATATTAATCCAAAATCAGATACAGTAATAAATATATTTGATATAGAGACAGAAATAGAAAAAGATGAAATAACAGGAAGAGATAAATATGTATTAAATGTAGAGAACAAGGTAGAAGATGTAACACAAGCTTTACTTACAATGGCAAGGGGTGCCACAAAGTCTGATGAAGTAAATGAGATAACAAAACAAATTATCTCAGAAATTGTTCATGAAGAATATAATGCGTGTGGTATCACAAGTGATCCTGCATCATTATATTCAGAAAATGCATCAGGATTAAGCAGTGATGGTTCTATTGGTAAAAAGAAAAAAGACATGCCAACAATAGGATCTTGGTATGATAGATTGATTGAAAAAGCAAAAGAAGATACTACAGATACATATAAATATCATTATGATTATTTAACTAAAGTAATGAAACAATATGTTAAAAAATATAATGGACCAATGGCATATTTTGATGGACAATCAACATTCGAATTACAAGAAGGCTCTTTATTTATAAACATAAACATATCACAACTAGAAGAAAGATTTGCAAGACCACTTGCACAACAAATATTACTTACTTGGATATGGGAAAAATATGTTAAGAAAAATAGTGAAGATAAAACGAAGGCTAGAAGTAAAAGAGTTTTAGTTGATGAGGCATGGATGTTACTTGCATATCCAGAAGCAGTTGATTTTTTAAATACTATGGCAAGGCGTGCAAGAAAAAGAAATGTTTCACTTACAGTTGTTTCACAGAAGTTTCAGGATTTCTATGAAAACAAAAATGTACAAGCTGTTTTAACTTCAGCTGATACAAAATTATTACTTGCACAGGATAAATCTGAAATAGACTATTTAAAAGAAGTATTTAAATTAAGTGAAGGTGAGGCAAAATTCTTACTTACATGTACAAGAGGAGAAGGACTTTTAAAAATTGGTTATTCATCAGCAGTTATTGCTATAAAACCAACACAAAGAGAATTTGAGTTTGTTGAAACAAACTTAAATAAGATTATAGAAATGAAAAAAGATAGGAATTAATTAAGAAAAGGGTGATGGTGTGAAAAGGAAAAGTGTTAAAATATTACTTAT
>CAZQJQ010000025.1:0-18082 GCA_964593045.1 uncultured Clostridiaceae bacterium | reverse complement strand
GGTCACAGGTTCGAGTCCTGTTTGAGGAGCCAAAACAAAGGGTTTTGAAAGGTATTTGAACACTCGTGAGAGTACCTTGAAAGCCCTATTTTTTCGCCTTTTTTCAAAACACATACTTTTCATAACTGTTCAAATATCTTTCAAACAGCTGTACTGTAAATGTCAATACAAAAGTGTACAAAAAATGGAAAGTTAAATTGTGCAAAAATTGTAAAGTTAATTTTGGAATACTGGAATCAATTTCTAGTATTGTCTGGTATATAACAAATGTGGGGAAAAATAAAATCTTTTACATTTGTTTTTTTAGTGAAATCACGCTTTATACGCGTGATTTTTTATATTATATTTGCATATATCTTGTAATTTATTTGTTTTAGTTTTATTTTTGATTTTTTAAATATATAAGTTACATTAATTGCCATATAAATATATTTATTTTATAACAAGGATGTTTAACTAATATTTTATGTTTATACATACTATATACATTTTAATATTCTAATTTATTTTTGCAAAAACAATAATATTTTTCAACTTTTTTTGTTTTTTTTATATAAAACCCTTGATTTTTATTAAAATATATATTAAAATAGGTTCAAGTGGTATAAAGTGGTATAAAGTGGTATGAAACGAGGTGAGTTTTAAATGTTATTAGGAGAATATAATCACAACTTAGATGAAAAAGGAAGAGTAAGCGTACCTTCTAAATTCAGAGATGATTTAGGTGTTTCGTTTATTGTTACAAAAGGCCTTGATAATTGTCTTTTTATATATTCTAAAGAGGAATGGAAAACATTTGAAACTAAACTTAAAACTTTACCATTAACTAACACTAATGCACGTAACTTTATTCGTTTTTTCTTTTCAGGTGCAACAGAATGTGAGCTTGATAAACAAGGTAGAATAAACATACCTCAAAATTTAAGAGAGTATGCTGGACTTACAAGGGAACTTGCAATTATTGGTGTTTCTACTAGAGTTGAAATATGGGATAAAGAAAAATGGACAAATTATACTGGTCCAGATAACATGGACTTAGATGAAATAGCAAGTCAAATGTCTAATCTAGGCATTTAACTATAATACAAAAGTGAAAAGATACAAAAGAGAAAAAACAGATAAACAAAAGAAAAATAAATTTAATTTACTAAAGATAAAATATATAAGATACAAAAGATTTTACAAATGAATTAAATATATACAAATGATAACCATGTACTATGTGGGTAATGTACAAAAGATAAAATTTAAATTATGTTTTGTTGAAAATGGTGTTAAAATGGAATTTAAGCATAAATCTGTATTGCTTGATGAGTGTATAAAAGAACTTAATATATTACCAGGTAAAATATATGTTGATGGAACACTTGGTGGTGGTGGACACTCATACGAGATACTAAAAAAATTAAAAAATACAGGAAAACTTATAGGCATAGATAGAGATAAAGAAGCTTTAAATGCTGCAAATAAAAAGTTGTCAGAGTTTTCTAATTATATTTTAGTACATGATAATCATAGTAATATAATAGAAGTACTAAAAAATATAGGTATTAATAAAGTGGATGGTATACTTCTTGATTTAGGGGTTTCTTCTTATCAATTAGATGAAGCTGATAGGGGCTTTAGCTATATGAAAGATGCAAAACTAGATATGAGAATGGATCAAGAAGATAAATTAACAGCATATGATGTTGTAAATAAATATAGTGAAGATAGTCTTTCAAAAATATTTTTTGAGTATGGAGAAGAAAGATATTCTAAAAAAATTGCAAAAAACATATGTGAAAAAAGAAAAATTAAAGAAATAGGTACTACATTTGAATTAGTTGATGTAATAAAAGAGGCAATGCCAAGTAAAGCATTAAATGAAAAACAGCATCCAGCAAAAAGAATATTTCAAGCTATAAGGATAGAAGTAAATGCAGAGTTAAATGACTTAAAAAATACAATTACTGATTCTGTAAAATCATTAAATAATAAAGGTAGACTTGCAATTATATCATTTCACTCTTTAGAAGATAAAATAGTAAAACATACATATGAAGAATTAGAAGGTAGATGTACATGTCCAAAAGATTTTCCAGTATGTATTTGCGGATATAAATCTTATGGAAAAGTTATTACTAAAAAACCTATTATTTCCAATTCTGAAGAGTTAGAAATAAATCCAAGAGCAAGGAGTGCTAAATTAAGAGTTTTTGAAAAAATTGATTAGGAAAGGAGACTATTATGGCAGCATATAACAGGAATTACGCATACGATTATGAGATGCGGTACCGCAGTAAAGAAAAAAGAAACGTATGAAGTATATGATAAACCAAAAGTTGCAACTGTTAAAAAAGATAAAAAAAAGCTTAGTAAAAAATCAAAAACAAGTTCAATAATTTGGGTACTTTCCATGTTTATTATGCTGATGGCCTTAATATATAGATTTAATTTAATCAACGAAAAAAATTTAGAGACTCAGAGCTTAAAAGAAAAATTAGAAACTCTTGAATCTAGCGCTATAACAGAAGAAGAGGATCTTGCACAAAGTACAGATCTTAATGCTGTAGAAGCATATGCAAAACAGCAGTTAGGAATGCAGAAACCAAATAAAAATCAAATAGTATATATAGATAATTCAAAAGGAAATTCTGTTTCTGCTAAAACAGATACTACAGTTATAGACAAAATACAAGATATATTAAAACAAGTTATAAATAAAATATTTTAGGAATAACCAAGTAAGATTGTTAGTAATATGTAGTATACAATTTTACTTGGTTATTTTTTAAGGAGGAACATTAAGTGGCATATATGAATCTAAAAAACAAAAAGAGAATAATGATAGCACTTGGGCTGTGCTCAGCAGTAATAATATATCTAATTGTGAGATTAGTATATATACAGGTTATAAAATCAGAATATTATACTCAAAAAGCATATGAACAACAAACAAGAGAAAGAAAAGTTGAAGCAAAAAGAGGAACAATTTATGATGCTACTGGTGAAAAAGTACTAGCACAAAGTGTATCTGTCAGTATAGTAACTGTAGTTCCAAGTAATGTTGATAATAAAGAAGAGGTAGCTACAAAATTAGCTGAGATTTTAAGTTTAAATAAAGATGATGTACTTGCAAAGTTAAACAAAAAATCATCTAGCGAAACCATTGCAACAAAAGTTGATGAAGATACCGCTCAAAAAATACTAGAATATATTGATGAAAATGATGTAGAAGGATTAAGAGTTGATGAAGATACAGAAAGAATATATCCATATAAAGACCTGTTATCTCATGTACTTGGATTTGTAGGTACAGACAATCAAGGGTTAAATGGAGTAGAAGCATATTATGATGAAGAATTAAGCGGAATAGATGGTAAAATAGTAGGAAGTACAGATGGTCAGGGAAGAGAAACTCCGTTTACAAACGAACAATATGTTGATCCTGTAGATGGTAATGACATTGTACTTACAGTAGATGCAACAATACAAAATATAACAGAAAAATACTTAAAAAAAGCATATGAGGAAAATGATTGCCAATATGCAACTGCAGTTGTAATGAGACCAAAGACAGGTGAAGTCTTAGCAATGGCGACAATGCCAAACTATGATTCAAATGATCCATTTACCCCAAATACAGATGAACTAAAAGAAAAGTGGGATACATTAACAAAAGAAGAAAAGTCTGATGCACTAGAAGCAATGTGGAGAAATAAAGCAATATCGGATACAGCAGAGCCAGGTTCTACATTTAAAATAGTAACAGCAACAGCAGGGCTTGAAGAAAATATTGTTGGAATGGATGATGTTGTATTTAATTGTTCAGGAAGTATGCAAATAAGTAATTGGACAATTAAATGTTGGAAATATCCAAATTCTCATGGAAATGAATCATTAAGACAAGGAATAATGAACTCTTGTAACCCTGTATTTATGCAATTATCACAAAGAATAGGAATTAGTACATATTATAAATATCTACAAGCATTTAATTTAAATTCAAAAACAGGTATTGATTTGCCAGGAGAAGCAGCTGGGATTATACATGAAGAAAATTCAATGACTGCTGTTGATCTTGCTACAACATCTTTTGGTCAAACAATATCAATTACTCCATTACAAACAGCAGTAAACTATTGTGCAATTGCAAATGGAGGATATTTAGTAAAGCCATATATAGTAAAAGAAATAAAAAGCGGAAACAATGGCTTTAAGAAAACTACTCAGTCACAAATTGTAAAGCAGATAATGTCATCTCAGACAGCGAGTCAGATACTAAGTGCACTTGAAGATACTGTTGAAACAGGAACAGGTAAAGCAGGGCAAGTAAGTGGATATAGAGTGGCAGGAAAAACTGGTACTGCTGAAGAAGGAAGAGGAGAAAATAGTACATATATGGCATCGTTTGTAGGTATTGCGCCAGTAAATGATCCGGAACTTGTTGTAGTTATAACAATATATGATCCACAAGGTCCATTAGGACATCAAGGAAGTACAATATGTGCACCAGTAGCCGGCTCTATAATAGATGAGACATTAAGATATTTAGATATTGAGCCTGATTATACATTAGAGGAAACTGATACAAAAGAAACGCTAATACCAGAATTAGTAGGTAAAACTTTTGCTGAAGCTAAAAAAGAAGTAGAATCTTTAGGGTTTAGTATAGCAACAGATAATGAAATAAAAGATGATGAAATTATAAAAGATCAAATTCCAAAATCAGGAGCAAGTTTATCTGCAGGTGGAACAGTAAGAGTATATAATTCTGATGCCGAAAAGCAAACTGTAGCTGTACCTGACCTTAGAAATAAATCTGTATCAAACGCTAAAAGTTTACTTAGTAAAAGAGGTTTAAATGTAAGGGTTGTAGGAGATGGTTATGTAATAACTCAAGATCCATCGCCTGAGGAAGTAATACAAAAAGGTTCTATAGTAACAATAAAATGTGTAGAAACTACAGATTTAGGAGATTAGCTTTTAATTATTTACAAATGAATATAATATGATATAATTATAAATATAATTTATTGAGGGGAGAACGTATTATGGTTTTGCAATATTTAATAAGAGAGTTAGAGAATGTTAAGGTTGAAGGAAATATAAACACAGATGTTTCAAAAGTTGAATATGACTCAAGAAAAATAAAAAAATCCGATTTATTTATATGTATAAAAGGATTTGAAGATGATGGTAATAAATATGTACTTAATGCTCTTCAAAATGGGGCAGTTGCAATACTTACAGATTATTCATATGAGCAAGAAATTAAGACTATGTTAAAAGATGTAGATCAAGACATAACATTAATATTTGTAGAAGATACTCTTATTGCAATGGAATATGTTGCTGCTGCATACTATGATTTTCCTGCAAAAAAATTAAAATTAATAGGAGTAACTGGTACTAAAGGTAAGACTACTACTACTCATATGATAAGAGATATATTACTTGCTTCAGGTAAAAAAACTGGACTTATAGGGACAATATATAATACATATGGAAAAGTAAAAGAAGATGCTAGTAGGACTACACCACTTTCTCTTGATATACAAAAATTATTAAGTGAAATGGTAAAGACTGAAATGGAATACGTAGTAATAGAAGTAAGTTCTCATGCATTATCTCTACATAGGGTAGATACTTTAAAATTTATGATAGGTGTCTTTACTAATTTATCTCAAGAACATTTAGATTTTCACGAAACAATGGATAATTATTTAGAAGCAAAGTCAAAGTTATTTAAACAGTCTGAGTTTGCATTAATTAATGGAGATGATATATATGCTCCAAAACTACTAAAAATGATAAATTGTAAATATGCAACTTATGGTCTTGATAATGAAGTCAATATTACTGCAACAGACATACGTATTAATGCAGGTTATGTAGAATTTAAAATGTATGTAAATAAAATGTTACAAGTAATAAGAGTACCAATTCCAGGCAGATATACGGTATATAACGCACTTGCTGCAATAGGAGTTTGTAGTTTTATTAATTGCCAAATGGATGCAATTTTACTTGCACTTGGAAATATAAAAGTACCAGGTAGAAGCGAAACAGTAGATATAAATAAATTTTTTACAGTAATGATTGATTATGCACATACACCATCTAGTTTAGAGGCAATACTTACTGCAACTAAAAAACATGCTAAAGGAAGAATAATATGTGTGTTTGGATGTGGTGGTAACAGGGATAAAGAAAAAAGGGCTATGATGGGAGAAATATCAGGAAGATTATCTGATTTTACTGTTATAACATCAGATAATCCAAGAGATGAAGAACCAAATAGTATAATAAAGCAAATTGAAGAAGGTATAAAAACAACTAATGGATTATATAAATCTATTGTAAATAGAAAAGAAGCAATTAAATTTGCAATGAGAATAGCTCTTAAAAATGATATAATAATTGTAGCTGGAAAAGGTCATGAGACATATCAAATATTTAAAAATAATAAAAAAATAGAGTTTGATGAAAGAAAAATAATAAAAGAATTAGCAGAACAGATAGAAGGAAAAAATATTGAAGAAAATATCATATAAAAGGAGATTGTTATGAGTATACATATGTTGAATTTATTAGTATCGTTTATATTTACTGTAGTGCTTGGATTCATTGTACTTCCAAAGCTAAAAAAAATAAAAACTGGGCAAACAGTAAGGACAGATGGTCCGAAAACTCATCTTAAAAAAAATGGTACCCCTATAATGGGTGGAATAATAATGATAATAGCTACAGCAATTATATTATTAGTTAATGTATTTAAATATAAAATACTGGTCCTTCCACTAATAGCGGTACTAGGGTTTGGATTAATAGGATTTTTAGATGATTATAAAAAATTAGTATTAAAAAATCCTGAGGGAATATCTGCTAAAAAGAAAATGTTAGGTCTTTTTATAGTGTCAAGCATATTTATTTTGTTATATATAAATGTATTTAACTTAGGTACTGATATTATAATACCATTTTTAGGAGAGCAGATAACATTATCACTTGGACTTTTTGTAGTATTTACTATGTTTATATTACTTGCTACAACAAATGCGGTAAATTTAACGGATGGACTAGATGGTCTTGCTTCAATAGTTGTTGCTATAATCATGACATTTTTCACAATTGTAGCTATAAAAAATCATGATACAGAAATGATAATTTTAGGTGCGACTACAGTTGGAACATGCCTTGGATTTTTAATGTTTAATGTACATCCTGCAAAAATGTTTATGGGGGATACTGGTTCATTAGCATTAGGAGGTATAGTTGCAAGTATTGCGATTATAACAAAAATGCCACTATATCTTGCAATAGTTGCAATTGTTTGTATTATTGATACATTATCAGTTGTATTACAAGTAGGATATTTTAAAATAACAAAAGGAAAGAGATTATTTAAGATGGCTCCATTTCATCATCATTTGGAACTTTCAGGATTAAAAGAAACGAAAGTTGTTTTAATATTTGCTATAGTAACTATAGTTGCATGTTTTATTGCATTTTACATTTAGTTATAAAGGAGTTTTTTAATGAAAAATAATTCTTTAACAAAAAAAAATAATAAACAAATGGATTTCCCATTATTTATAACTATAATTGTACTTCTATGTATTGGTCTTGTAATGATGGCATCTGCTAGTTCATATTATTCATTAAATGAAACTGGAAATAGTAATTACTTGCTTACAAGACAAATGATATTTGCTGTTATAGGAGTAGTTGTAATGTTAGTACTATCTAACATAGATTATAGTGTATATAAAAAGTGGAGCTATCTTGCATATGTTTTAGGAATATTACTTATGATAGCAGTGCTTTTCATAGGTGTAGAAAGAAATGGGGCAAAAAGATGGCTTGATCTTGGTATATCTACATTTCAGCCATCAGAGTATATGAAAATAGCACTTGTAATGGCCATTTCAACATATATAGCTAAGAATTATAAAAAAATCAACGGTATAAAAGGATATATTGTACCATTTATTTTTTTAATACTGGTAATGATAATAATGTTTTTACAAAATCATTTAAGTGGAACAGTTATTATGTTAGTCGCTGCCGCTTCTATAATATTTGTAAGTGGAATAAAAGTAAAGTTTAGATATATTGTTATAGGAATTGCAGTAATAGGTGGAATACTTGCCACATATTTTCTATCTACTTCATCATCAGATGGCACATCATTTAGAATAAAAAGAATAATTGCGTTTATGAATCCGGAAGATGATATAACAGGAAGTAACTGGCAAGCAGCTCAAAGTCTATATGCAATTGGATCAGGTGGAATATTTGGTAGAGGACTCGGTCAAAGCAGGCAAAAATATTTATGGCTTCCCGAAGCACAAAATGATTTTATATTTTCAGTACTTGGTGAAGAACTAGGACTTGTAGGAAGTTTAGGAGTACTTGCAATTTTTACATTTTTTATTTATAGAGGATATTTAATAGCAATGAAATGTAAAGATATATATGGTTCTTTACTTGCAACAGGAATAACAAGTGTATTTGCATTGCAAATACTTGTTAACATAGCGGTTGTAACTTGCTCTATGCCAGTTACAGGTATGCCACTTCCGTTTTTTAGTTATGGTGGTACCGCTCTTTTTATAAATTTATGTGCAATGGGAATCTTACTTAATATATCAAAAAATACAAAGTAAAAGGTGATAAGATGAAAGTAGTAATAGCATGTGCAGGTACAGGGGGACATATAAATCCAGGTATAGCTATCGCAAACATAATAAAAGAAAAATATAGCAATCCAGATATATTGTTTATTGGTTCAAAACAAGGGCTTGAAAATGAATTAGTTAAAAAAGCAGGATATAACATTGTAAATATACGTACAGGTAAGCTAATAAGGAGCTTAACTTTAAAAAATATAAAAGGAATGTATAATGCATATGCAGGAATACGTGATTCAAATAAAATACTAAAAGAATTTAAGCCGGATATAGTAATAGGAACAGGCGGATATATTTGTGTGCCAGTAATGACTGCAGCAAAAAAACTTAAAATACCATATATGCTTCATGAAAGTAATGCTTTTCCAGGTCTTTCAGTAAAAATGTTAGCTAAAAAAGCAAAATGTGTAATGATAGGATTTGAAGATGCAAAAGAAAGATTAAAAAATAGAAATAATATAATGTATACAGGAACACCATCAAAATTTAATACTGATACAATTCAGAAATTGGACTATGAAAAAAGTTTAAAAGAGCTTGGACTTACAGAAAATGATATAGGTTCAAATAGAAAAATAGTACTTGTAACGGGTGGGAGTCAAGGTGCTATGAGAATTAATAATACAGTAATCGATATGGTCAAAAAATATAAGGATGAAAATATATTTTTTGTACTTGCGGTAGGTCATAAAAACTATGACAGTAT
The DNA here is from genome assembly GCA_964593045.1 of uncultured Clostridiaceae bacterium. Taxonomy (GTDB): domain Bacteria; phylum Bacillota; class Clostridia; order TANB77; family CAG-465; genus JAOAHC01. The sequence goes on along the minus strand of CAZQJQ010000025.1, from coordinate 8,698 downwards.
ATTAGCAAAGATAAAAGAAATAAGCAAAAATGAAAAAATAGATATGTCAAAGTATATAAAAATAGAAAAATATATATATGATATGGAAATTATGTATAAAGTTTGTGATTTATGTATAACAAGGGCAGGTGCAATGACAATTATAGAACATGTAATAGCAATGAAACCATCAATACTTATTCCACTTCCTACAGCAGCAGAAAATCATCAACTATATAATGCCAAAGTATTAGAAAATTTAAATGCTGCAAAAATACTTGAAGAAAAAGATATGAAAGAGGAGACACTACATGAAATTATTTTAAGTGTATTAAATGATGATACACTTAGTGAAATGTCAAGAAATACTAAAAGTGCTTTAAATAATAATGTGGAAGAAAAAATATATGAATGTATAGATAAAGTATATAAAAAAACGAGGTAGTATTATGAGTAACAAAAATACTAAAAAAAATGTAAAAAAAATAAAAAAAATAAAAAAAATAAACAGTAAGAGAAAAAGCAGAAAATCACTTGTTATATTTATTATCATATTAATATTTTTATTAATTGGTGGACTAGCATATTTTTTATTTACATCAGATAGATTTAATGTTGAATATATAAATATTAATGGAGATACAATATATACTCAAGAAGAAATAATATCAGCTTCAAATGTAGAAAAAGGTAAAAATATATTTTTAATAAAAAGCGGAAAAAAATCTGAAGATTTATTACCATATGTGGAAAGTCTAAAAGTTGAAAAAAAATATCCAAACACAATTAATATAAATGTTACAAAAAGAGAAGCAATATATTTTGCATATGATAAAGAAAAAAATATTTTTTATAATTTAAGTGCAGATGGGACTATACTTGAAACTGTAGATGAAAATAAAAAAGTTGCCAATCAAATAACTGTACAAGGAATTGTGTTTAGTGAAGAATTTAAATATGGAGATAAAATAGGAGAAAGTGAATTAGAAAAAATACAAATTTTTGATAAAATTAAAGCAGAGTATGATGTAAGTGGAATAAATATGAAAATTACATCTGTAAATTTTGAAAATTCATTGACAACAATAGCTTTAGATGATAAACTTAAAGTAGTATTTCCAAATGATACAAATGTGGAATATAACGTATCATTTTTAAAAAGTATAATAGATAATATTTCTGATAAAGCAGGTATAATAGATATGACAAAAGATAATCCTACTTTTTCAGAGATGTAATAATAGGATGTGATAAATTTATGGATAAGAATAAAGCAAAAAAAATAAAAGAAAAACTTAAAAAGTTTAATAAAAAATATGAACTGCCAGCATATATAACAATTGGAATAATGGTATTTTTGCTATGTATAATGCTTGCTGCACAAATGAAGAGTATAAGTAATACTGAAGAAGTTGCAGAAGGAAAAAGAGAAGCAGAGCTAATAGATGAGCTTACTAATTTAAAAGCAAAATATGATGATTTAAAAGAAAAGTATGATGAAAAAAACAAGGTAGTAGAAGAATATCAGACTAATGCTTCAAGTAATGACACTTTAATAAAATCAATGAAAGAAGAAATAGCACAAATATCAATACTTGCAGGAGTTAAAGATTTAAAAGGTGAAGGAATAATAGTTACATTAGAAGATGGAGATGCAGACACTGCGGATACTGAATCTAATTCATTAGTACATGATAGTGACCTTTTAACAGTAGTAAATGAATTAAAAGCAGCAGGAGCTGAAGCAATAAGTGTAAATGATATACGTATTATATCTACTAGTGCAATTAGATGTGTAGGACCAGTAATTCAAGTAAACTATCAAAAAGTTGCTACTCCTTTTGTTATAAAAGCAATAGGTAATGCACAATATTTAGAAAGTGCACTTACAATAAAAAATGGGGTAGTAGATGGTCTTAAACAATGGGGAATTAAAGTAAACATCGAAAGAAAAAAAGAAATAGAAGTACTAAAATATGATGGAACTTTAAATTTTAAAACTGCTACACTTGCAGAATAAGGAGGAAAACTATGGTAGGAATATTTATTTTAATTTTGTTTATAATATCAGGCGTATTAGTAGGAATTAATATTGCTGTACCTTATGCATATTCTGCATATATTGCTGTAGCTATACTTGCATGTCTTGATTCGGTTTTCGGAGCTCTTGCTGCAAACCTTGATAAAAAGTTTAAAATTAACATATTTATATCAGGCTTTTTTGGTAATGCCATAATTGCTATATTTTTAGTATATTTAGGAGAGAAATTAAATGTAGATATGTATCTTGCGGCAGTAATAGTATTTACAGGAAGAATGCTTAATAATTTTTCAACTATACGAAGACAACTTATACAAAACTGGAATGATAAACAAAAAACTAAAACGGAAAATAAAAAATAAGGCTTATGGTCTTATTTTTTTATATTTTTTTATTTGTCTTAAAAAATGTACATAATACTTTAAAAAAGTATAAAATTATATGATATAAATGTATAGTTAAATAAAATAGTTAAAAAAGCCCCATTTGTTTTTATACAAATAGGGCTATTTTACTTGTAAAATTATAAAAAATAGTATAAAATATATCTAAGTAATTAAGGTGAAGATATGTTTAAAACAATGTTAAAAAATACAGACTATATAATTCTTACATGTGTTGTTATACTTGTAGCAATAGGTATCATAGGAATATATAGTGCTGGATATAGCACAACAGCAAGCAGTGATGAATATATAAAACAAATAATATGGTTTGGAATAATGTTTGTTATTATGACTATTATATGGGCAATTGATTATAGGATTTTTGATATAGCTGGGTATATAATATATATGATAAGTTTAGTTTTACTTATTCTGGTACTATTTACTTCATCTATTATGGGTGCAAACAGTTGGTTTACAATAGGTGGAGTGTTATATCAACCATCTGAACTTATGAAAATAGGATATATATTAGTGCTTGCAAAGTTACTCACAACGTTTGCAGATAAAAGTAAAAAAAGTACAATAATTAGAATTGTTGGAACAATAATATTGTTTGCACTTCCTGTAGTACTTATATTATTACAACCAGATTTTGGAACAGCCGCAGTTTTTATTATGATTACGTTATTTATGATATTCTCTAATGGATTAAAATATAGATATCTAGTTATATGTCTTGCTCTGGTTTTAGTAATTACACCAATTATATATTTCTTCGTTTTAAATCCAGTACAACAAGAAAGAATTCTTGTATTTATAGATCCAACAAGAGACCCTTTAGGTTCAGGATATAATGCAATACAATCTAAAATAGCAGTTGGTTCTGGTATGTTATTTGGTTCAGGGTATTTACAAGGAACACAAACACAATATGGATATCTTCCAATTAAAACCTCTGATTTTATATTTGCATCACTTTCAGAGGAATGGGGATTTGTAATGTCTGCAGCTATAGTCATCCTATTTGTTATATTAATTGCAAGAATAATTATGGTGGGATATAGAGCAAAAGATAATTTTGCAAAATTAACAGTAATGGGAATAGCTGGTATGATATTTTTTCACTTTGTACAAAATATAGGTATGACAATGGGACTTTTACCAATAACAGGAATACCACTACCATTTGTAAGTTATGGTGGAAGTAGTCTGATGACTAATTTAATAGCAATAGCAATAGTACTTAATGTATCTGCAAGAAAATCTAAAAATCTATTTATGGATTAGGAGGAAAGTATGAAAAAAGAAAGGAATAATAAACAAGGTATTACGATGTTAGTACTTATGATAGCAATAGCAGTAATGGCTATCATTATATCAACTGCCGTTGTAGTTGGTAATTCCGCTATAAAAACAGCAAACTATGATGAGTATATTTCGACACTAAATAAAGTATCAAATGATGTTAATGCATATTATTTAAAAAACGAAATGCTACCAATAACAGGTGATATAGTATCTGCTGAATCACTTGGTTCGGATTTCTTTAATTCATATAAAGCTAACAACGATGTAGGTAATGATTTATATGTAATTGATGTATCGTTATTAGAAGACTCAACTATAGATAATGGTATGGGAAATGTAAAAAACAAGGATGTATATTTAGTAGCAGAAAATACTCACAACATATACTATGTAAAAGGATTTAAATATAAATCAGAAAATGTGTATTGTATAAAATAAGGGGAAAAGATGAAATATATACATGATATAAATATAGGTAAAGTACATGTAAAAAACAATGTTTTTTTAGCACCAATGGCAGGTGTTACGGACAAGCCATTTAGAAAAGTAGCAAGAGATTTTTGCCCTGGACTTACATTTACAGAAATGGCAAGTACTAAAGCTATGGAATATAACAATAAAAAAACAGAGAAATTAATAGAAATAATGGATGATGAAAGACCATCGGCTATTCAGATATTTGGAAGCAATGATCAGGTTATAAAAAATACAATCTTCAAATTAAATGAAAATGAAAAAATTGATATAATAGATATTAATATGGGATGCCCTGCACCTAAGCTTGTTAAAAATGGAGATGGAGCAGGACTACTTCTTAATCTAGACATGATAAAAAAAATAATATGTGAGGCTGTGAAGGTTTCAAAAAAACCAATTACTGTAAAGACAAGAAAGGGGTTTGATGCTAAACATATAACAGCAATAGAAGTTGCAAAAACATGTCAAGATTACGGTGTATCTATGATTACAGTACACGGTAGAACAAGAGAACAGTATTATACAGGTAAAGCAGATTTAGATATAATAAAACAAGTAAAGGAAACAGTAAAAATACCAGTAATAGGAAATGGAGATATAACTGATTTAAAGTCAGCAAATACTATGTTTGAGTATACTGGATGTGATGGTATAATGGTAGCAAGAGGAGCACAAGGAAATCCATGGATTTTTAAAAGTATATTAGAACAAAAAGAATATATTCCTTCAGTTGATGAAGTATTTAAATATATTTTTAAACATATTGATTATCAGTTAGAAGATGATGAAAAACAAGCAAATTTCAAATTAAGAAAACACATAGCTTGGTATTTAAAAGGAATGAATAAAAGTACAAAAGTAAAAGAAATGGTAAACAAAGCAAATAACGTAGAAGAAGTAAAAAAGATACTTACAGACTATATGATGTATTTAAAAAATAATTAAAACAACAAAATAAATAAAATAATACAGAGGTTATATGATAAAAAAACAAGAAAGAGATAAAGAATTAGATAAAATACAAGATAAAGAAAAAAGAATAATTGTTGCAAATGTTATTGATAAAATAAATAGAGCATATATACAAGGAAGTATAGAATATACTGATTTTCTTGATATGTATGAACAAAGTATAATATTAAACATATTAAATAAATATAAAGTAGATTATATAAAATATGAATCAAATGAATATATGGAAAGAAAAGTATTTGCAATATATTATAAAAATAAAACTAAAAATGTTATAGAAATCACAAAAACGTTAGAAACAAGAGTAGCAACAGAAACTATTCAAAAAAAAATATATAATACATTTTTAAATGTAATAACATGCATAAAAATAACACCAGATGTATCTGCTAACTTATCTCATAAGGACTTTATGGGTAGTATTTATTCACTTGGTATAAAAAGAGAGTGTATAGGTGATATATATTTATATAAAGGAAATGGATATGTTTTTTTAATAAAAAAAGTAGAAGAATATGTTTTAAATAATTTAGAAAAAGTAGGCAAATATAAAATAAAAAAAGAAATAGTTGATATATTTAATAAAGATATAGAAAAAATAGCTGTAAGTTTTACTGAAAAAAATATAATTGTTCCGTCGCTGAGAATAGATGCAGTAATTAGTACATTATTTAATGAAAGTAGAAATGAAGTAAAGAAAAAAATATCAAAAGGAGATTTGGTTATAAACTCAAAACCTATTTTTTCTTCAGGTTATAATATAAAGACTAAAGATATAATATCGTTTAAAAGATATGGTAAATGTATAATAAAAGAAGAAGTAAGAAAAACAAAAAATGAAAATATAGTACTGAGTATAATGATATACAGTTAACAGTTGGAGGGAAAAATGAGAGTTGCTTTTTATACACTAGGCTGTAAAGTTAATCAATATGAAACCGATCTAATGAAAAACATGTTTATAAAATCAGGGCATGAAGTAAAAGATTTCTCAAAAAATTCTAAAATATCAGATGTTTATGTTATAAATTCATGTAGTGTAACTAATTTATCAACTAGAAAAACTAGAGATTACTTAAATAGAGCAAGAAGACAAAATAAAGAGGCAGTAATTGTTCTTGCAGGATGTTATGCTCAAGAATTAAAAAACGAATTAGAATTAGAAAAAATGAACTTAAATGTTGATTTAATAATAGGTAATGAAGAAAAAAACAACATTGTTAAATATGTGGATGAATATATAGAATTAAGAAAAAACGAAAAACAAAATACAGTACAAAATAAAGTATCAAATATAGATAAAGTAAAAAAATATATATTAAATACTAGTTATAGTAATGTTTCTACGATTAGGCAATCAGTAAAAATAGAAGATGGATGTAATAATTTTTGTACATATTGTATTATACCATATGTAAGAGGAAGGGTTAGAAGTAGAAATATTTTTGATATAGAAAATGAAGTAAAGAAATTAGTTAAACAAAATGTAAAAGAAATAGTATTAGTTGGAATAGAGATAGCTTCATATGGTAAAGACTTAGATAACTCTTTATCACTTATAGACGTAATAGAAAAAGTTTCTAAAATAGAAGGAGTCTGTAGAATAAGACTAGGCTCAATAGAACCTAGGTGGCTTACTAATGATAATGTTGAAAGACTGGCAAAGATAGATAAACTATGTAATCATTTTCATATATCTGTACAAAGTCTAGACAATAACGTATTAAAAAGAATGAATAGAAAATATACAAGAGAATTTGTATTTGATAGAGTAGATTATATAAGAAAAAAAATAAAGGATATAGCATTTACTTGTGACATTATTGTAGGTTTTCCATATGAGACAGAAGAAGAATTTAAAAACACATTAGAAGGTGTAAAATATATAAAATTTAGTCATATACATGTATTCAAGTATTCAAAAAGAAAAGGTACTAAGGCATATGAAATGTTAGGACAAGTAGATGGAAATATAAAAGCAAAAAGAAGTAATGAATTAATTGAAATTGGTAATCAGCTAAGAAATAAATACATAGAAAGTTATTTAAATAAAGAGGCAGAAATACTTGTAGAAGAATGTAAATTAGGCTATATATATGGTTATACATCAAATTATATAAAAGTTAAAGTAAAAGGAGATGAGAAATTGTGGGGAACACTTCAAAAAATAGAATTATTAAAGCAAGACAAAGATTTAGTTTTAGGAAATTTGAAAACAAAAAAATAGCCTATGTTATATTACCAGTCTTATTGTTTTCAATACTTGCAATATCTAGCATTTTCCTTGTAAAAAAACATGTATTTAGTAGTAATAATTATAGCAAAAATACAAATGAAAATGTAAATATATACGAAGAAAACAAAGAAGATGAAGAAAATACAAATAGTGAAGATAGTGAATTTATTCAAGCAATAAATAAAGAAAATGATGAAGAAATACAACAAGAAGTTCAAAAAAATGACAGTGATATAAATATTACTGTACTTGGAGAGATTATGATGGGAGGAGAAGTAACAAACAAAGTAAGCTATATGTATGCTAATAGTTTTAAAAAAGTATATAATGAAACAAGACAAGCAGATTATACATATGCCACCTTATCTACTAGTATAACATCATTAGATAAAATAGAAGCAGATATTAAAAGTAAATATCTAGTAACAAATAGTATACTTACAGCATTGAATGCACTTGGAGTAGATGGCGTTTCAATAGCAAACGATCATATAATAGACTATGGAGACATTATTTTAAAAAATACAATAAGCTCATTAAATAAAAATGATGTAAATGTTACTGGAACAAAAGATTCAGTAATATATTTTGAAAAAAATAATAAAAAAATAGCTATTGTATCTGCAAATGCAGTTATACTAGGGACACAGCAAGAATATTTAAATAATAACATAAATGTATATGATAAAGAAACAATGAAAAATGATATAGCAAAAGCAAGACAAAATGCAGATTATATAATTGTAGATATGCATTGGGGAAGAGAATATGTATATGGAGTAACCGATGAAATGAGACAAATAGCAAAAGATGCAATAGATAATGGAGCAGATTTAGTTATGGGAACACATGCTTTTGGCATATATCCTATAGTAATGTATAATGGTAAACCAATAATCTATAGCACAGGATATTTTATGACTGATATGGAAGATGAACTAGCAAAAAGAAGCTATATATTTGATATAACATTAAATAAAGAGGCCAAACTTACAAGTATTACGTTAGAACCAGTGTATATACAAAATCAAAGCGAAGTTATACCATTTTTTGATGTAGATTCAGATAAAGCACAAGAGGTTATTTCGGAGTTAAATGAATGGAATAAACAAAATGGATTAAATTCTGTAATTGAAAAAAATAAAATAGTAGTAAAATTTTAAAAAACTATTGAAAAAAGATTTAGTATATGATAATATTTTGATATATATAAAACAAGGAGGAAACAAATGAAGAAAGGGATATCACTTATTACATTAGTAATAACCATAATAGTAATAATAATATTAGCAGGAG
>CAZQJQ010000024.1:0-18695 GCA_964593045.1 uncultured Clostridiaceae bacterium | reverse complement strand
TCGGGACATTTTCCTAAAATAACTATTAAGACATTATCACAAAATAATCATAAAAACTAAAAATTCCCTATAAAAAGCCTTGATATATTTTTTTGTTTGTGATACAATTTTTGTATATAACATATAAAGGAGGTGAATTATATGAGATCTAACAAGAATTTTCTAATTGCAGCATTATTAGTAGTTATAGTTGCTATGTCAGTTGGTTATGCCGCTTTAGCACAACAACTTACTATTAATGGTACTTCTAAAGTTTCAGCTAGCTGGGATGTTTCAATAACTGGAATAACTGCTAAAAGTTTAACTGGTGCATCAGTTGCAAACGGATACCCTACATTTACATCAACAGATGCTACTTTTGATGTTTCTTTAGATTATCCAGGAGCTTCTGCAAGTTTTGATATAGTCGTTGCTAATAACGGTACAATTGATGCTACTTTAGACAATATATCTGGTCTAATTGAGGCTAATTCTGATGAGCCTGTATATTTAACATATGCTGTTACTGGTATATCAGAAGGAGAAAGACTTGATGCTGGTGAAACTACAACTGCTACAGTTACTGTAACATGGAGTGCAGATGAAACAGCTGTACCAGAAACTGCAGTTACTAAAACTGCTACAATTCACCTAAATTATGTACAAGCTGATTAGTCGTAAATATCCTATGTAGAAAGGAGAGGTTATGAGAAAAAATAATTATACAAAAAACTTTAAAAAATACAAATCTACTATAATTATATCTGTTGTTTTTGTAATCTCTCTTCTTTTTATAGGTACAGGATATTCTTTACTTAGCCAAAACCTAGAAATTAACGGCACTGCCTCTGCTTCTGAACAAGCAGTAAATATAATTAATGGGTTTGGCGTAAATTCTAGAATTAGCGATACTTGGTACAATAATTTTAGGTATTACTTTAATACAAAAGTAGAACTTGTAAATGAAAGCGGATCTGATACAACTGGCTGGAAAATTTCTATGGATGTTCCTAGTGATGTTTCAGATATTCAATGTTGGTCTGCTAATTATGAGCTAGAAAACGAAAGATTAACCCTTTCTAACTTAGATTATGATTCAAACGTTGCTTCAGGTACTAGTTTAGAGGTTGGTTTTATATTAAGTAGCGGAATTGTAAGTTCCTTTAAGCCATCAAATGTTGTTATAACAATATATACTTTGGAATCTCCTAATGGTTTTGACATTTCTATTCCAAATACAGGATCAATAACCGATCCCGAGAATCCTGAAGAACCTGAAGAACCCGAGGAACCAACAGATCCTAATTTTTCTAAATATCTAGATGTTAGTATTACAACTACAAACTCATGGAATGATGGCGAATATAACATGGCACAATATAGCGTTGTAATAAAAAATAAGTCTACAAAAACAGTAATGTCATGGGGACTTGAAATATCTGATGCTGATAAATTTGATATAACTGGTTGTTGGAGTGCAAACTATATTTTGACTGATACAATATTATCATTTTCTAACGTGTCATACAATGGTACAATTAATCCAGATAGTTCTGTAGAATTTGGTATGACTATAAAAACTAAAGAAAAAGATTTTGTACCACAAATAACATATACTAAATCAACAGTAAGTAATTAACAGGAGTTGTGATATCTTGAAAAATTCTAGAATAATTATATTATTTCTTTTTGTGATTTTTGGTATAGTACTATTTCCATTTATTTTTACTGGAGTATCTACAACTAACTATTCTTTGATAATAAAACCTATTATCTGGATAGTTGCTGTTTTAATATCATTGAAAATAAACGAAAAGAAAAATCCTAGTAGAAAAACAAAAGAAATTTTAAAAAGCATATTTATCCTTGTTTTAATATATATAATAGTATATTATTTTCTTGGATTAGTATTTGGATACCTAAAAACACCATATTCACATACTTTATTTGGACTTACTAAAAACATTTTTTCTATTTTACTTATAGTAGTTCTTCAAGAGATTGTGAGAAATGTACTTGTTAAAAACTCTAGTAAAAATATGATGATATATTTTGCTATATCACTTTTGCTATTTATATCAAATATTGATTTTCAAAATTTTTTAACAAATTTTGGAACTGCTGAGAATACATTTAAATATGTATCATCATATATGTTGCCAGAGCTTGCAAAAAGTATACTGTATACCTATCTTGTATATAACGCTGGTGCACTCGCAAGTATTTTGTATAGAGCACCTATTACTTTTTGTCTACTTGTAGTACCTGTAGTTCCTGATTTAGATTGGTTCTTTTCAAGTATATATGAATTAATTATGGCATTTGTAGTATATCTAGTAGTACATTTTGGCATCTTAAAAAGAAACGAAAAATCAACTAAAAGAGATGTAAGAAAACAAAACCCAATAAAAATGATTCCGTTTATATTTGTTTTGATCATAGCAATATCATTTGTAGCAGGACTATTTAAATATATGCCGGTTGCCGTACTATCAAACAGTATGTATCCTACTTTTTCAAGAGGTGATGTTGTTGTTATACAAAAAATAAATGATGAAAATATTTCTGACATACAAATAGGTGACATTATCGAATATGAACTAGACGGGAAATTTGTAATACATAGAGTTACTCAAATTATAGATAAAAATAATCATACTTATATAACTAAAGGAGATAACAACAATGCAGAAGATACTAAATCGGTTAAATCAGATCAAGTCAATGGAATTGTTAAAATGATTGTTCCTTATGTTGGCTATCCTTCTGTTTGGTTTAGTTCATTACTTTCGATTTCTCCTCCAGATGATATACAAACATAAATATAACTAATATACAATATGTAATAATATATAATAGAAAACAAAATATTAATTTAAATAAATATAAAAATGTTAAAAGAAAAGAGGTGAACTATGAGAAATAATTCTAGTGTTAATTCTGCTCGATGTAAAAAAAGAAATGTTGATTTTAAGAATGATGATATTGCATTAATTCTTTTTGTTATAATACTACTACTTTGTTCAGCTGTTATATTCTACATTATGGGCTTTAACAAAGAAAGTAATACACAGATTACTAATATTTCAAATATAACTAGAAATTTAGATTACAAAGTATATTTGTTTGAAAACAATTTTATTGATAGTGAATATTTAGAAAAAGATCAGATGTACATTTCGGATTTGGTCAAAAATTTTTCTACTGAATTTAAGTATAATTTTTCTAGTTCAACCAAACAAGATTTTTCATATACTTATGATATACAAGCAACAATACATGGTGAGTACAAAAACAACTCTGCGGATACATATAACAGTGTATGGGAAAAATCATATATATTACTAGAGACAACTACTAAGTCATTAAATGATGCAACTAACTTTTTAATCGATGAAAATGCTACTGTTGATTTTGTAAATTACAATAATGAAGTGTCAACTTTCAGAAAAAAATTACAATTACCTCTTAATGCATATTTAACTGTAAAAATGCATGTAGTTGTTAGTTATATAAACTCAAGTGGTGAAAAAATAACAGAAGATGACTCCAATATTGAAATGAGTATTCCATTAAATGAGCAAGCATTTAAAGTAACGGAAAATTTTGAACAAAAAACTAATAAAGTAACTTCAGTAGAAAATCCTTCAACAATAAATTTAAAATATATGTTATTAGGTACACTTACATCTATAACTTCATTACTTCTTTTCTTTGGAAATATAAAACAAATATTTAAACTAGGAAGAAAATCGATATATAAAAAAGAACTAGATAAAATATTGAAATCATATGGTGAAATAATCGTTGAGGTATCTACTCCTATAGAAAAGAAAGATCTAAATATTATTGGTGTTAAAAATTTTAATGAAATGATCGATATAGAAGAAGAATTGAGAATTCCTATTATTCTTTATGAAGATAAAGAAAATAGTATTGCACAATTTACTATACTTCAAGGTTCTATATTATATGAGTATATTATAAAAGACACATCTAATATAAATAAAAGACATTTAAATAAAGAAATTGTAAGAAAAGCAAGGGTTAGAGAATATCATAGAGATGGTGCAAATTACCATAGAAAATAGTGTAAACATTAACTAATATATGTTTACACTATTTTCTACTTTTTCATATCCAAAATCACTATAATATTCTTCTAAATATTCATACAACTCATTAAATTCCATACTTGTTTTATCAAACTCAAAAGTACTAATACCTTCTTTTTCTACAATTGATGTTACAATATTTTTATCTATTGTTATATTCATTAAATTATCTTTATTACTTAAGTTTAAATTGTTATATATTTCTTTTGCATAACTTTTACTTTGACATATGAATCTAGTTGTGCTTTTTATTAAAATATTATCTTCAAATTCATATATATTCTCAATTTCAGGTATTTTTTCATCTGTTGCATATTGTTCTACAATTATTTTATTGTCTTCTTTTGTAATGTCATAACAAGGACTATATAATTTACTTTTTACAATTATTTTATTATCATCATACTCCGTATACATAGGTATTGCTACAGTATATAATAACATAATTGCTATAATAATTGTTATAATAATTGATATAAATACTATATATTTCTTTTTTTTATTCATTATCATCGCCATTTAAATTATATATTAATACATATAATTTTTCAATAAAAATATAAAAAAACAGCACTAAATAGTGCCATTTATTTTAATATTTTTTATTCTAAAAATCCGGTATAATGTCTACTAACCATCTGTGTTTCAAGATTTTTCAGTATTTCTAATGCAACACTTACTATGATAAGTATTGATGTACCTCCAAATGTTATTGAAACTGTTGTGAATCCTTGTAATAATATTGGAAATACTGCTACAAATGCTAAGAAAATAGCTCCAACTGCTGTTATATATTTAAGTACACTTGAAATATAATCTGATGTATTTTTCCCTGCTCTTATTCCTGGTATAAATCCACCGTTTTTCTTCAACTGATTAGATATTTCAACTGGATTTACTATAAACATAGTATATACAAATGTAAATAATATTATGAGTAACATGTATATTATAGCATATGTTAATAAGTAATACCAATGACTTCCTTGTGATACTGAAAATAAATTATATACTATTTTCCAAAATCCTGTAGGACTTCCTTTTGTTACTAATTGAATTATTGTGCTTGGAAACATCATAAATGACATTGCAAATATTATTGGGATAACACCTGCCATTGCAACTTTTATTGGAATATGTGTATTTTGTCCACCATATAATTTTCTTCCAACAACTTTTTTTGCATAGTTTACTGGTATTCTTCTTTCTGCTTGTTGTACAAATATAACTCCCATTATAACTATAACCATAGTAAGAATTAATGCAGCAACAATTAATATTCCTGTTATACCTTTTTGTGCTTCTGTAATTAATGCAGTTGCTCCAGATGGTATACGTGATACTATACCAACAAATACAAGTATTGAAATACCATTTCCTATACCATATTCTGTTATTTTATCACCTAACCATGTAAGTAACGCTGTACCTGCTGTAAGTGCTACAACAAACATAATTGGTCCAAGTATTGCTCCTGCTCCATATTTTAGTTCAGAAACTAAGTAACTTTTATATGTTAAATATAATCCTAATCCCTCAACTATTGCAAATACTATTGTTAAGTATTTAGTATATTTACCTAATATTTTTTTGCCTTCTTCGCCTTCTTTTGCAAGCTTTTCTAAACTTGGTATTACTGCTTGAAGTAAATTTAATATGATTGATGCAGTAATGTATGGTCCTATTGTCATGGCAAATATTGAAAATCTACTAAATGCACCACCTGATATTAAGTTTATTGTACTAACTATTCCACCTGTATCTCCAACTTGTTGCATAAAAGTAATTTTATCAACACCTGGTACAGAAATAAATGTTCCAAGTCTAAACAATAATATTATGAACAAAGTAAATAATACTTTTTTTCTAATATCTTTTACAGCGAAAATATTTTTAAAGGTTTGTAACATATTACTTCACCTCTATCTTTCCACCTACTGCATTTATTTTTTCTTCAGCTGATTTTGAAACTTTAGCTACAGCAAATGTTAGTTTTTTTGTTAAATTTCCATTTCCTAAAACTTTAACTCCATCTAATTCTTTTTTTATTATTCCTGCTGATATAAGAGTCTGTGCATCTATTGTTGTTCCATCTTCAAATTGTTCTAAATCTGAAAGATTAACAATTGCATATTCTTTTGCAAAGTGATTTTTGAAACCAACTTTTGGGATTCTTCTATATAAAGGTGTTTGACCTCCTTCAAATCCTCTTCTTATTTTTCCGCCTGTTCTTGCTTTTTGTCCTTTATGTCCTTTACCTGCTGTTTTTCCAAGACCGCTTCCAATTCCTCTACCTATTCTTTTTTTAGTAGTTGTTGATCCGTATGCTGGACCTAAATCTTGTATATTCATTGAGTAGTTACCTCCCCTCTTAAACTATATTAATTTAATATTTCTGCTACTGTTTTTCCTCTAAGTCTTGCAACTTCTTCTGGTGATCTCATAGCTTTTAATGCTTTAACTGTTGCATATACAACGTTTTTGCTATTACGAGAACCTAAAGTTTTTGCTGTTACGTTTTTAACTCCTGCTAATTCTAATACTGGTCTTACTGCTCCTCCAGCGATAACACCTGTACCTTCAACTGCTGGTTTCAATATAACTTTAGATGAACCAAAGTTTGTTGTATATTCGTGAGGTAATGTACCATTTACCAAAGATACTTTTACCATATTTTTCTTAGCGTCTTCTGTAGCTTTTCTTATAGCATCTGGAACTTCAGCAGCTTTACCTGTACCTACTCCAACACTACCATTTTCATCTCCAACTACAACAAGTACACTAAATCTAAAAGTTCTACCACCTTTAACAACTTTAGCAACTCTACTTACATTAACAACTTTTTCTTTTATTTCTTGTTTTGTGTCAGACATTTTAGCAACTCCTTTCCTTAAAATTCTAATCCTGCTTCCCTTGCTGCTTCAGCAAGAGCTTTTACTTTTCCATGATATAAATAACCATTTCTATCAAATACTACTGTTTTTATATCTTTTTTTATAGCTTTTTTCGCTATAGAAGCTCCAACTTCTTTTGCTGCTTCTACATTAGAACCTTTAGCTTTAATATCTTTATCAAGTGTAGATGCACTTACTATTGTAATTTTTTTATCATCATCTATTACTTGTGCATATATATTATTTATACTTCTATATACACAGAGTCTTGGTCTTGATGATGTTCCTACAACTTTAGCTCTTACTCTTTTTTGTCTAACTTCTCTTTTTTCAGATCTACTTTTCTTATTTATCATGTTAAGATTTCCCTCCTTACTAATTTAGGATTATTTTTTACCGCCAGCTTTTCCTTCTTTTCTCTTTATTCTCTCACTAGCATATTTTATACCTTTACCTTTATATGGTTCAGGTGGTCTCTTTTCTCTGATGTTCGCAGCTACTTGACCAACAGCTTGTTTATCAATTCCTTTTACTATTATAGTATTTGCGTTTGGTACATCAAAAGTAACTCCATTTCCTTCTTCAATTTCAACAGGATGAGAATATCCTAAAGAAAGTACTAACTTATTACCTTGTTTTTGAGCTTTATATCCAATTCCATTTATTTCAAGTGTTTTTTCAAATCCATTAGTTACACCAGTAACCATATTATTTATTAATGATCTTGTAAGTCCATGAACATTTTTATATTCATCTGATTTTCTAGTAACAACTATTTTTGAATCTTCAACTGCTACACTTACTGTATTTAAAAATTCTCCTGTAAGTGTACCTTTTGGACCTTTAACTGTTACTGTGTTTTCTTCGATTTTTACTTCGACACCTTGTGGTATTTGAATCGGATTTTTACCTATTCTAGACATGGTTCTTATCCTCCTTTTTTATATGTATTACCAAATATATGCTAAAACTTCTCCACCTAATTTTTGATTTCTTGCTTCTTTATCAGTAAGTATTCCTTTTGAAGTAGAAATTATAGCTATTCCTAGTCCATTTAAAACTTTTGGAAGTTGTTCTACATTTGCATATATTCTAAGACCTGGTTTACTTATTCTTTTTAAACCTTGTAGTACTCTAGTTTTATTTTCATATTTTAAACCAATTCTAATTGTTTGATGTGCTCCATCTTGCAACACATCAACAGATTTTACAAATCCTTCTGATAATAATATATCAGCTATTGATTTTTTTATTTTAGAATAAGGAACATCTACTGAGTCATGTCTTTCTGTATTTGCATTTCTTATTCTTGTTAACATATCTGCTATCGGGTCTGTTACATTCATTGTTTTTTACCTCCTTTTTTACCAACTTGCTTTTTTAACTCCTGGTATCTCTCCTTTATATGCTAATTCTCTAAAGCATATACGACATATTCCATATTTTCTCATATAGGCATGTGGTCTTCCACATATTTTACATCTATTGTAGTATCTAGTGCTAAACTTAGGTGTTCTTTGCTGTTTTGCAATCATAGATTTTTTAGCCATGTGATGATCCCTCCTATCTTTCTTTGAATGGTAAGCCTAGCATTGAAAGTAAGCTATGTGCTTCATCATCAGTTTTTGCTGTTGTAACAAAAATGATGTCCATTCCTCTTATCTTATCAACTTTATCAAATTCTATTTCTGGAAATATTATTTGTTCTTTTATTCCCATTGAATAATTTCCTCTTGAATCAAAAGATTTAGGAGATACTCCTCTAAAATCTCTTACACGAGGTAATGCTACATTGAATAATTTTGTAGCAAAATCATACATTTTACTTCCTCTTAAAGTTACTTTACATCCGATGTTCATTCCTTCTCTTATTTTAAAAGCAGCAATTGATTTTTTAGCTTTTGTTATAATTGGTTTTTGACCTGTTATAGTTGTTAAATCATTTGTTGCAAAATCTAAAGCTTTAGAACTTTCTTTTACATCAGATACACCCATATTTATTACTATTTTTTCTAGTCTTGGTACTTGCATTATTGATTTATATCCATATTTTTCTTTTAATGCAGGCACTATTTCTGATTTATACTTCTCTTTAAGGTTCATTTATTTTTTCCCCTCCTTATTTAACTTCTTTACATTTTCTGCAGAATCTTGTTTTTGTTCCATCTTCTGCTATATTTATTCCAAGTTTTACACCTTTATCACAACTATCACAGTAATAACTTACTTTTGATATTGCTATAGGACATTCTCTTTTTATAATTCCAGATTCTTGTCCTTGTTTTCTAGGTTTTACATGTTTTGTTCTAATATTAATACCTTGAACTACTACTTTCTGTTCTTTTCTAAGAACTGATAATATTGTTCCTTTTTTTCCTTTTTCGGTACCATTATTTACAATAACAGTATCTCCTTTTTTTAATTTTGTTTTTGCTATCATTTAAGATTCACCTCCATATTAAAGCACTTCTGGAGCTAGAGATATAATCTTCATATAATCTTTATCTCTTAGTTCTCTTGCTACTGGTCCAAATATACGTGTTCCTTTTGGTGTTTTGTCGTCTTTTATAACTACAGCAGCATTTTCATCAAAACGAATGTATGAACCATCATCACGTCTTAAACCTTTTTTAGATCTTACTATAACTGCTTTTACAACATCACCTTTTTTTACAACGCCACCTGGAGTTGCTTTTTTAACTGAAGCAACGATTACATCACCTATGTTACCCCATTTTCTATGGAATCCACCTAATACTCTTATGCACATAATTTCTTTTGCGCCAGTGTTATCAGCTACTTTTAAAACTGTTTGTTGTTGTATCATGGATTAATCCTCCCTTCAAATTATTTAACTTTTTCAACAATTCTCACTAGTCTATATCTTTTATCTTTACTTAGTGGTCTTGTTTCCATTATTTCTACTGTATCCCCTATGCTGCACTCGTTATTTTCATCATGAGCCTTAACTCTAAGTGTTCTATTTATTATTCTTCCATAAAGCGGATCTTTAGATTTATTATCTATTCTTACAACTATTGTTTTATCCATTTTGTTGCTTGCCACTTTACCTATTTTTGTTTTACGAGCATTTCTTTCCAATTTTAATACCCTCCTTTTTACTATTTAACTTCAGCCATATTTTTTTTAGTTATAACTGTGTTAACTCTTGCTATATCTTTTTTAATGTTAGACATTTTTTTAGGGTTATCTAGTCCATTCATTGCATGCTGAAATCTTAGTTTAAATAATTCTTTTTTTAATTCTTTTAATTCTTTTTGCAAATCTTCAACTGTCATATTGTTATATTCATTTATTTTATTAGACTTCATCTGCTACTCCCCCTTCACTTATATTAGTTTCTTCTTTTTTCACTATTCTACATTTTACAGGAAGTTTTTGAATTGCTTTTTTAAGAGCTTCTTTACTTGTTTGTTCAGTTAAACCTGATATTTCAAATAACACTCTTCCAGGTTTTACAACTGCTACAAAGTACTCTGGATTTCCTTTACCAGAACCCATACGAGTTTCAGCTGGTTTTTTTGTTATTGGCTTATCTGGAAATATTTTTATCCACGTTTTACCAAATTTTTTAGTGTATTTTGATAAAACTACCCTTACAGATTCTATTTGATTCGCTGTAATCCATGCTGGTTCTAATGTTTGAATACCATATTCTCCATCAGTAACTTTATTACCTCTTAATGCTCTTCCTTTTGTTAGACCTTTTTGCACTTTTCTAAATTTTGTTCTTTTTGGTGATAACATTACTAATTACCTCCTTCTTGTTTCTTTTTTGCAGGAAGTACTTCACCTTTATATATCCAAACTTTTACACCTATTACACCGAATGTTGTTCTTGCTTCTGCAAATCCATAATCGATATCAGCTCTTAAAGTTTGTAGAGGTATAGTACCTTCATGATAATGTTCTGTTCTTGCTATTTCAGCTCCGCCTAAACGTCCAGAAACAGCAGTCTTTATTCCTAATGCACCTGCTTTCATTGTTTTTTGCATTGCTTGTTTCATAGCTTTTCTAAAAGATATTCTTCTTTCTAATTGAGCTGCTATATTTTCAGCAACTAATTGAGAACATAAATCAATATCTTTTACTTCTACGATATTTATTGATATTTCATGAGGAATTTTTTTCTCTAAGTTTTTCTTCAATTCCTCTATTGCTGCTCCGCCTTTACCTATTATCATACCAGGCTTAGCAGTATGAATACTTACTCTTACTTGGTTGCCTTTTCTTTCAATATCTATTTTAGATATTCCAGCTGGTTTTAATAAGTCTTTTAGGTATTTACGAATTTTGTAATCTTCTACTAAGTTATTTGAATAGTCTTTTTTATTAGCATACCAAGTTGAAGACCAATCTTTAATTATTCCAACTCTAAGTCCATGTGGACTAACTTTTTGACCCATTGTATAATCTCCTCCTTATTTTAAGCTTCTTTTACCACAATTGTAATATGGCTTGTTCTTTTTCTAATTCTATTTGCTCTACCTTGAGCTCTTGGCATTATTCTTTTCATTGTAGGTCCTTGATTAGCATAAGCTTCTGAAATATATAATTTTGTTTCATCCATAGAATTGTTATTTGTTGCATTAGCCATAGCTGATTTTAATAATTTAGCAAGCATAGGTGCTGCAGCTTTATTAGTATATTTTAAAATTGCCATTGCTTCACGAGCGTTTTTACCTTTTATTATATCAATAACTATTTTTGCTTTTCTTGCACTAATTCTTGCATGACGTAACTCTGCTCTTGCTTCCATTTAAGTATCCTCCTTTTTTTGTAGTTTTCTACCTTTATTTAATTTTACTTTTCTTATCTCCTGAATGTCCTCTAAATAATCTAGTTGGAGCAAATTCTCCAAGTTTATGTCCTATCATTTCTTCAGTTATATATACCGGTACATGTTTTCTTCCATCATGTACTGCTATCGTATGACCTATCATTTGAGGATAGATTGTAGATGACCTTGCCCATGTTTTTATTGCAACTTTTTTATCTTCTTGATTTAATTTTTCAATCTTTGCAAGTAATTTTTCATTACAATAAGGTCCTTTTTTAAGCGATCTTGACATTTAAGATTCCTCCTTTTTTATCAGTATTATTTACTGTTTCTTCTTTTAACAATATATTGATTTGTTCTATGCTTTCTGTTTCTTGTTTTGTATCCATGTGCTGGTTTACCCCAAGGAGTACGTGGTCCTGAATGTCCAACTGGTGCTTTACCTTCACCACCACCATGTGGGTGATCACAAGGATTCATAACACTACCACGAACTGTTGGTCTAATACCCATGTGTCTTGTTCTTCCTGCTTTACCAAGTGATACATTTTCGTGATCTTGATTTCCAACTTCTCCAACTGTTGCCTTACATTCAACAGATATAAGTCTTACTTCACCTGAAGGCATTCTTACATGTGCATACTTACCTTCTTTTGCCATAAGTTGTGCAGACATTCCCGCACTTCTTACAAGTTGTGCACCTTTACCTTTATACATTTCTATATTATGTATTAAAGTACCTACTGGTATATTAGTTATTGTCAAACAGTTTCCAGGTTTTATATCTGCTGTTTCAGAAGATATAACCTTATCCCCGTCTTTAAGTCCAAGTGGTGCTATTATGTATGCTCTTTCACCATCTTCATATTCTATTAAAGCAATATTTGCTGATCTATTTGGATCATATTCGATACCAATTACTGTTGCATACATATCAGTTTTTCTTCTTTTAAAATCTATTACTCTATATTTTTTTCTTTGTCCCCCACCTTGATGTCTTACTGTTATTTTACCAGAATTGTTTCTTCCAGCATTCTTTTTAAGTGCTGTAAGTAACTTTTTTTCTGGAGATTTTTTAGTAATCTCCTCGTTAGTTAAAACAGTTGTATTTCTAAGTGATGGAGTAACAGGTCTAAATGATTTTATTCCCATTTTTCATTACCTCCTAGTTAGTTCCAAGTGCTGAATTAATTTCTTCAATTTCAGTTTTGTACTTATTATTTATTTTAACTTCTTTTCCACCTTTTGTTAAGTATTTTACATCGCTTGGATTTATATCAATAGTAACTATAGCTTTTTTCCATGCTTTTGTTTTACCTTGGTGTACTCCTACTCTTTTGCTTTTGCCATCATATCTTAATGTGTTTACTTTCTTAACCCTAACATTAAAAAGTTCTTCTACCGCTTTTTTTATGTCAACTTTTGTTGCACTAACTGCAACTTCAAAAGTATATTTACCTTGAGCTTGATTTGCATAACTTTTCTCTGTTATTATAGGTCTTACGATAATGTCTTCTGCGTATCTCATTATGCGTACACCTCCTCTAATTTTTTAACTGTGTCTTGTGTTAAAACTAGTTTTGTATATTTTAGTAAATCAAATACATTTATTGTATTTACTAAAGCTGTTTTAACATTTTCTATATTTCTTGCAGATGCTTGAACATTTAAATTTTTCTCACTTAATACAAATAAAGCTTTATTTGCATTTAAAGTATTTATAACTTTAACCATATTTTTTGTTTTAACTTCTGGAAGTTCTAATTTATCAAGAACTATTAAATTACCTTCTTGTAATTTAGAAGTAAGTATTGATTTTATAGCAAGCTGTCTTTGTTTTTTGTTTATTGCATATTTATATGATCTTGGTTTTGGGCCAAGTGCAATACCACCTTTTATCCACTGTGGAGCTCTTATACTACCTTGTCTTGCTCTACCAGTTCCTTTTTGTTTCCATGGTTTTTTACCGCCACCACGAACTTCAGCTCTAGTTTTTGTAGATTGAGTTCCTTGTCTTTGATTAGCTAGATAATTAACTAAAGCTGCATGAACAACTACTTCGTTAACTTCTATACCAAAAACGTTTTCGTTTAACTCTAAATCTGAAACTTTTTTACCTTCTATATTTAAAACGTCTACTTTAAGCATTATGTATCCTCCTCTCTTTTCCTATTTTACACTTTTCTTTACTTTAACTACTGAATTTTTAGGTCCAGGTACTGAACCTTTTACTAATATAACATTTTTATCAGTGTCTACTTTAACAATATCTAAATTTAATACTGTTGAAACTTCACTTCCCATATGTCCTGGTAATTTTTTCCCCTTAAATACTCTACCTGGATCTGAGTGTGCTCCCATAGAACCTGGTCTTCTATGATACATAGAACCATGTGACATAGGCCCTCTTGAAGCATTATGTCTTTTTATTGATCCTTGGAATCCTTTACCCTTTGAAGTTCCTTTTACATCTACTCTGTCACCGCTTTCAAAAGCTGTAACATCTAATTTAGACCCTACTTCATATTCATCTAAATTATCTACTTTTATTTCTTTTAGATATTTTTGAACAGGTACTCCTGCTTTTAAAAATATTCCTTTTAAAGGTTTATTTGCATTTTTTTCTTTTATTTCTCCAAAGCTAACTACTATAGCATTATACCCTTCTTTATCAGCAGTTTTTTTAGCTACTACTGTACAAGGTTTTGCTTCTATAACAGTTACAGGTATTGCTTTACCTTCTTCAGAAAATATCTGTGTCATTCCCAGTTTTTTACCGTAAATTTCTTTTACCATGTTATTTCCTCCCTTTTACCATGAGTAAACTTTAAAATAAGTTCTTAACTTAAGGGTTTGTTATTGCCTTTTACAGGATAACAGTTAAGACTTTAAAAGTTCACTACTTAAATTTTAACTTCGATGTCTACTCCAGCAGGCATATCAATTGACATTAATGCGTCAACGGTTGCTTGGTTTGGTGCTAAAACATCAATAACTCTTTTATGAGTTCTCATCTCAAATTGTTCTCTTGAATCTTTGTGTTTGTGTGGAGAACGAAGAATTGTGACAATTTCTTTTTCAGTTGGTAGTGGAATTGGTCCTGATACAACTGAACCAGTATTTCTTGCTACTTCAACTATCTTAGCTGCTGTTTGTTCTAAAACAACGTGATCATAAGCTTTTAATCTTATTCTCATTTTTTTAGCTTGAGTTTTTGCCATATAAAACACTCCTTTTCTATAATATTTTGGTACAACAAGTTCTACACTATTCCGTGTGTTTCATATATGACACATATTAAAACCAAATTTTACTTATAAAACTTGGCAAATATATAGTATCAATACTTGCCGCCCGATTTAAAATCAGACATGCTCCATGAAAGTTCCCTACCTCTGTGGGTAGCCACATTTCACTTCAACGCAAATCAATACATTTATTATAACTGATGAAATAAAAAAAAGCAAGCAAAAATATAAAAAAAGTTAAAAAACAAGCAAATTTATGGCATCTGTAACACAATTGTAACATTGTTATCTATTAAAAGATTTTATCGTTGTATATAATGGATAGAAAAATAATAGAAAAACAAATAATATTACTTAAAACATTTGTCATTTTCAATACTATATTGTATAATATTATTGTAGAAAGAGGTTATATATGAAAAAGAAAAAGAAAAAAAGCAAAAGTTTTCTATTAAAAATTTTTAACTTCATATTAATAATTGTAACGGCCATCGTTTTATATATAATAATAAGCGGATATATTATGTATAAAAATGCAGTAGATAGTGTTTCTATAGAGCAAAAGATTACACAAATTAAAAGTTCATCATATTATACATCAAAAGAAGATATTCCTGATACATATAAAAAGGCAACTGTTGCAACAGAAGACCATAGATTCTATGAGCATGGTGCAATAGATGTAATATCTATAGGAAGAGCTGTTATAACTGATATATCTACTCTTTCTCTAAAAGAAGGTGGAAGCACTATAACTCAGCAATTAGCAAAAAATATGTATTTTTCACAAGAGAGAAAGTTTGAAAGAAAAATAGCAGAAGTTTTTGTTGCAATAGATTTAGAAAAAAATTATTCAAAAGATGATATTTTAGAGTACTATTTAAATGTTATATATTTCGGAGATGGACTTACTGGGATTGGACAAGCTTCTAAAGGATACTTTAATAAATTACCTTCTGAACTTACTCTATATGAACAAACTTTATTGGTTGGTATTCCAAATGCTCCTAGTGCTTATGCCCTTAGTTCCAATTCAACACTTGCCGAGGAAAGACAAAATTATGTATTAGATGCCATGGTAACATATAACTACATAACAAAAGAGGAAGCAGAAAATGTTAAAGAAAATGTAAATTGACAATTAAATTGTATTATGATATAATTGTGCCAAAATATTTTAAGGAGTGTAATTATCATGAAAGTAAATCTTATCGCATGGACAAGAGAAAGAGAAAGCACATCGAATGAGTTTTCATTGGAAGAAGCATTACAGTTTTGTGCAAAAATGGCAGGCATCTGCTATATGGAAGATTCCTTTGACACAATATCCAGAGAATCTATGGAAAAGACTAAAAGAAGACTTAATCAAGTACTTACATCTGGGCACCATAGTGTATTTGATCACGTAAAGCTTACATTTGAATTCGAAAGTATTCCCAAAATTTTAGCAATGATTTTAAACAACGAAAAGGATTACTCGACTTCTGAAAAATCTGCAAGATATACAAAATTCAAAGAATTACCGGGAGAGCAACAAGCCCTTTATTTTAAATGGTTTGAAAAATTAAAACCTATTATAAAAGAAAATTATCCCGAGCTTTTTGATGAAGAAAAAGGTGATAAATCATATGCAAGAATAGAAAAACTAGCACAAGAAAATGCAAGATATTTTGTATCTATATTTACTCCTTCCACATCAATGGGATATTCAGTTTCATTAAGGCAGTTAAATTATATTGCATATATGATTGAAGGCTATATTAAAAATGCTGAAGATACCCAGTTTAACAAATTACTCATTCCCTATTTAAAAGATTTTGTAAATTTACTTTCACCATATATAGTTGAAAATCTTATACCAAAAGGAAAAAACAGAGTACTTTCAATCTTTGGAAAAAAAGACTACTTTAATTCTAGGGACATTTGGTCATATACATACCAAACAAAACATAAATATTCATTTGCATGTTTTGCACAAAATCAAAGACATAGAAGTGAGCACTCTACAATTTTAATTCCAAATAAATTTGAATTTTATGTGCCTGAAATTCTTACAAAAAAAGAAGATATATCAGAGTGGTTAGAAGACTCGAAAAAAGTGCAAAATGTTTTCCCTCAAGGTATGCTTATTGATGTTCTCCAAACAGGAAATTTAGATACTCTTCTTTTGAAAGCAAGGGAAAGATGCTGTGGTCAAGCACAACTTGAAATTATGAGACATACTCAACAAGATATTGATAATTTTATACAAAACTCAGAGTACGGAAACATCCTCTATGATGAGACCAATGGAGCAACTGCAAAATGTAAATATAACTCTGCTTTTTGTAGTAGAAAATGTTTTTTAGGTTCACAACAATTTAAAAGGCATATATAATGGCTATTTGTCAATAGTTAGGGTGTAAATTTCAAAAAACGATTATAGTTAGTAAGACTGGAAGTATTTTTTAATACTTTCAGTTTTTTCTGCCTAAAATATAAAAATCATAGTATTTTGGACATACTAACAACTCCAAATTAGGTTTGGAGTAGAGACAGTTATATAAAATAGTATTATCCAGCTACTATTAAAATTCTATTTCTAAAATTATTAAAGTTCCTAAAGCCATAAGAAGCCCTTTTAAGAACTTTAATTAAGTTATTATTACCTTCTTTTCTTTAATATTAAATATGTAGTAGTACCATTCATTTGAATATGTAGAAGAATTGCAATTAGGACAGATATAGGAAGAAGGATTAGTTTCTATATAAATATATATAGAATTTTTAACTTTTTCAATCTTTTTACAAAACTCTCTTGAATATCTAATAATTTAATGATATCATTATTATGCAATTAAATCACCTTTTAAACCTTTCTATTATTTTTTTATTAATATTATTTTAAGGTAAAAATGGTTTATTGCAACTTTTTTTACAAAAAATAATATTAAAGTGTATTTTCACACCCTAATATTTATTATAGAGCCTATATAATGGAGGTAATTTTATGACAAACTCAAAAATTGTAATAATCGAAGGAGCTCAAGGAGCAGGTAAAACAACGGCATCAGATTTTATTCGTTACTATATGCCTCATACAAATCTATATCGACTAAGCGGAACCTCTGATAGTAGTCTAGCAGGCCTTGAAAAAGCAAAAAAAATGTATTTTAATTTACTAGATTATATAAAAAAATTAGAAAACATGAGCATAAACCTTGTTTTTGACAGAACTTTTTTTACTGAAGAAAATTATTGTAGACTTGGTTTTAAAGAATATTCATTTACAGAAACATATAATGAATTAGTTCAAATGTTAAACGACATGAATTTTGATATTTATTACATCACGTTATATTTAAAGGATACATCACTTTTTTGCAAAAGATTAGATAGAGATGGAAAAGGTGGTCCTGAATATGCCAAGTACAAAGTAGAAAGCAGTATAAAGCAACAGAACGTATATTTAGAAATGGCAAAAGAAATACAAAAAAAATACAAAAACATAAAAGTATTCAATATTTCTAATGATACTGGCGAAGATGCTTTAAAGGAAAAAATAAAAAAGATACTAGGCTAAAACTATATTTTCACAGTTTTTTACTTTTATACACCCTAATACTGTCAATATTTTAGGAAAATGTCCTAAAAATTTTCAAACATTTGCGGGAAAATA
>CAZQJQ010000023.1:0-19674 GCA_964593045.1 uncultured Clostridiaceae bacterium | reverse complement strand
ATGAATATGACAAGTAGTAATGGAAGTATAGGAGTAGATAGTGGAGTGGATACACATCAAATGAAAAACACAGAATGGGGATCAGTAGCATATCTTACAGCAAGTCAGTATGGAAAAGAACCATGGAATAATCCATACGGAGATATGACATCAGGTTCATATAAGCTTAAAACAGGATATGCAGGAGCAAGTAAAGATAGTGGGGGATTAGCAGAAGGAAATAGTAACTTAGCAAAATATAACACAACAAATGGAGTAAAGGCAAGTACAACAAATAACATATATGGAGTATATGATATGAGTGGTGGCGCACACGAAATGACAGCAGCAGTTATAGATAATGGAAATAGTAATATAGGTACATATGGAACAAGTAAATATACAAGTAATAACAAAATAAAGGAAGAGTATGAAAAGTATTATGATATATATGAACCAGGAGATGAAGAAAAAGAAGGTGGGACATATTATGGTACAGCAGGGACTGCATTATATAATTCAGGATATGAGGAAAGTCAAAATATAATAAGGAAGAGATTAACACAAGCTACATATGAAAAATTTGCACAAAAGCAAGGTGATGCATTGTACGAGATATCCACATCAACAAGTTATTATGGAAGATATATAGATACAGGAGGATGGGATTGGTTAATAGATACAAATAGAACTTCAACACAAGCAGTACAATACGCTAGAGCTTGGAATAGTGATTATATGCTAACAGGTCATGCTTTGCGTGCTTGGTTCTACCGTGGTGGCCGTTTCTATAGCGGCTCGAGTGCAGGTGCTTTTGCTTCTGAAATGATCAGCGGTAACGCTTCCATGTACTATTCATTTCGCCCAGTCCTTATACAAGGCTCAGGAATATGACAAAGTATTTAAAATATATTTAGTGGAAAGAGATAGCTGTTTTTTAGGTTATCTTTTTTCAAACTATTGTAATATTAGTTATTTTGTGTTAAAATAACTAATATAATATGGAAGGGGAAATAAAATATGTTAGCAAAACCTAATGTTAATGAAATTGTTGGAAAAGTAGGAAATAGATATGAACTTGCAATTGCAGTTGCAAAAAGAGCAAGAGCAATTGTGGAAGATAGAGTTAAAAGTGGAGATGATAATATAAAAGATCCTGTTGATATTGCAGCAACAGAGATATATGAAGGAAAATCAATAGTTACTGTTGGAAAGATAAAAGATGATATTAATGTTCCTGAAGATGTTGAGGCTATGGCAGAAGAAAAAACAGATGATTCTAAATTAAGAGGTAAAAAATAAATGAAAAAAAAGCACATAATTGCTATAACTGGTGATATTGCAAGTGGAAAAGGTGCAGTTACTGAAGTACTTATAAAAAAGTTAGATTATTCTATATATAGGAATGGAGAATATTTTAGAAAACTTGCTTGTGAGTACAATATGAGTGTAAAAGATTTTAATATATATGTTGAAGGACATCCACAAATAGATATTGAAATTGAAAAGAGTGCTGAAAAATATGCGAAGGAACATGATAATTTAATAATTGATGCAAGACTTGGCTGGTATGTTGTTCCTGAATCTTTTAAGGTATATTTAACTGTTGATTTAGATGAAGCTGCAAGAAGAGTTTTAAATGATAAAAAAAGAATAAAGACTGAAAAATATAATGATTTTGAACATGCAAGAAAAAATATAAATGAGAGATATAATTTAGAAAATGACCGTTATTATAAGTTATACGGAGTAAAAAAACATGATTTAAGTAATTATGATTTTGTAATTGATACTACGAATTATACTCCAGAACAAGTTGCAGATCACATTATACAACAATATGAAAAATGGTTAAAAAAATAGATTAAGTGGCAACAAATATAGATATTTGTTGCCTTTTTAAAAGGAGTTTGCTATGAATATAACAAAAAATATTAATAAGCAT
Organism: uncultured Clostridiaceae bacterium; assembly: GCA_964593045.1. Classification (GTDB taxonomy): domain Bacteria; phylum Bacillota; class Clostridia; order TANB77; family CAG-465; genus JAOAHC01. The sequence continues at coordinate 17,750 of CAZQJQ010000023.1, read as the reverse complement.
ATATTTAGAGGATATGATATAAGAGGAATAAATGATATTGATCTTAATGAAGATGTAGCATATACAATTGGTGCTACATATGCATGTATTTTAAAAGATAATATAAAAGCTGATACTGTTGTTGTTGGTATGGATAATAGGGTGTCTTCAAAAATGTTAAAAAACGCATTGATACAAGGTATAATAGCATGTGGTGTTAATGTAATTGATATTGGACTTGTTACTTCACCAATGCTATACTATGCTAATGAGATACATAACATACATGCTGGTATAATGGTAACAGCAAGTCATAATCCTAGTGAGTATAATGGTTTCAAAATAGCTTTTGATAAAAAAGGCGAAATCTGTGGTGATGAAATTATAGATTTTATGAATGAAGTTTTAAATTTTAATCAAAAAAAATTAGATAATGTTATACCTGGTAGTGTCAAGTTGCAAGATATTTCTAAAGATTATGCTAATATGCTAATATCTAAGTTTAATTTTAAAAATAGGTTAAAAATAGTTGTAGATTGTGGTAATGGTACTGCCTCAATAATTGTAAAAGATGTATTTTCTAAGTTTAATTTAGATGTTGATTATATTTTCTGTGATAGTGACCCTACTTTTCCAAATCATCATCCTGATCCTGCTGATGCTAAAAATTTAGTTAAATTATGTGAAAAAGTGGTAAATAGTAAAGCTAATTTAGGTATAGCATTTGATGGCGATTGCGATAGAGTAGGTATAGTAGATGATAAAGGGAGAACGTTTTCTAGTGATTATTATATGTCTATTATTTCTAAAAATATAATGGCTAATCTTCCAGTAAAGAAAGTTATATTTGATGTAAGTTGTTCTAAAACGTTATGTGATGAAATTAGAAAAGTTGGTGGTGAACCTGTTATATACAAAACGGGGAATTCATATATAAAAAGAGAAATGTTAGATAAAAATATGTTGTTTGGTGGAGAAATTTCAGGTCATACATTCTTTAAAGATAAATTTTATGGATTTGATGATGGAATATATGCAGGACTTAGAATGTTAGAAATAGTTGATGAAAATAAATTAAAACTATCTGATATGATTGATGAATTAGTCCATTATTATTCTACTCCTATTATAAAAATAGGGGTTGCAGATGATAAAAAAGCAAGCGTTGTTGAAAAAGTAAAAGATTATTGTGCATATAAAGGATATAATACTAATACAATAGATGGAGCAAGAGTTGAGTTTATTGATGGATTTGCTATAGTGAGAATGTCAAATACTACACCAAATTTAACACTTAGGTTTGAAGCTCAAACTGAGTATAGATTAGAAGAAATTAAAAAAGAGTTTGTAGAACTTGTAGAAAATATAGTTAAAGATATTTAATTTTTTAAAAGAGGAAGTGATATATTGGTAGTTAAACTTTTAATAAATTTACCTATAAAAACTTTAAATAGAGTGTATGATTATCATGTTAGTGATGAAATTTCACAGTATATTGAACTTGGTAAAAGAGTAATTGTAAATTTTGGTAATAATACAAGTAGGTTAGAAGAGGGAATAATTGTAAAAATTTTTTCAGATGAAGAGTATGCTTTTGAGAATAGAAATAATAAAAAATTTAAATTAAAAGAAATAATAGAAGTAATAGATGAGGTTTCATATATTAGTGAAGAAAAATTAAAACTTGCTAAATGGATGTCACAAATATATTTTTGTAATGTATATGATGCGTTAAAACTTATGCTTCCACCTGGTACAGGCTCTAAAAATGCAAGTAAAAATATGGTATTAAAAACTACTTATCTTGTTAAACTTAATGCAAGTATTGATAAAATAAACCAAGATATTGAGGATAAAAAAATAACTAGTGCAAGACATATAAGATTAATTAGGTTTTTAGAAGAAAACGATTCAGTAATTATTGATGATATAATTAATGGTTTAAATATATCTAAATCTGTTATAAAAAAAGTAGAGAATAATGGGTATATAAAACTTGAAAAAGTTGAATTAGACGAAGATAATGTAGATAAAATTGAAATTGAAAAGTCAAATATTACTTTAACAGATGAACAAAAAAATGCTATTGATATTTTAAATAATCAATTGGATAAAAAAGAATATTCAAAATATTTACTTTTTGGAGTAACAGGAAGTGGAAAAACAGAGGTATATCTACAAATCATTCAAAAAGTATTAGATATGAATAAAAAAGTAATAGTACTTGTACCTGAAATTGCACTTACACATCAAACACTTACAAGATTTTGTTCAAGATTTGGTAGTAGAGTTGCAATGTTACATAGTAAAATGACAATAAATAAAAGAAAAGAGGAGTATAAAAAAATTATTGATGGAAAGGTTGATATTGTAATAGGAGCAAGATCTGCGATTTTCTGTCCAATAGATAATCTTGCCCTTGTTATAATAGATGAGGAGCATGATTTAAGTTATTATGCAAATAATACTCCTAAGTATTCAACAAAAGAAGTTGCATCATATATATGTAGGGAAAATAACGCTTTGCTACTTTTGGGTTCAGCAACTCCAGAAATATCTACATATTATGAAGCAATGTCAGGTAAAATTGGATATATTGAAATGAAGAAAAGACCTCAAAATGCTACACTACCAACTATTGAATATGTTGACATGAAAAATGATAGATTGCTCGGTAACAAAGGAGCTTTTAGTGCTAGATTAAAAGAGGAAATACTAAAAAATATAAGTAATAATGAGCAAACAATGATATTTTTAAATAGAAGAGGATATTCATCATATCTTACATGTGGGAAATGCGGATATATGTTTAAATGTCCAAACTGTGATGTTGCGCTTACCTATCATAAAAAAAACAATTTAGCTATTTGTCATTATTGTTCATATGTTAAGAAAAATATTGATACTTGTCCAAACTGTGGTAATGAAAATATAGAGCAAAGTATGATTGGTACTGAAAAAATAGAAGAAGAGTTAAAATCAATATATAGCAATATATCAGTTCTTAGAATGGATGCTGATACTACTGTAAAAAGAGGTTCACATCAAAAAATATTAGAAAGCTATAAAAATGAAAAAGTAGATGTATTGGTAGGTACACAAATGATAAGCAAAGGACACGATATAGAAAACGTAACTTTGGTAGGAGTACTTGGAGTAGATAGCATGATATCAATGAATGATTATCTGGCTTCTCAAAAAGCATATGCTAATATTTCTCAAGTCTCAGGTAGAGCAGGAAGAGGTAAAAAACCTGGTCGTGTTATAATTCAAACAACAAATGAGGATAATTATATATTAGAAGCTGTAAAAAATCATAATTTTGTAGATTTTTATGAAAACGAAATAAGATTTAGAAAAAAATTTAATTATCCTCCGTTTATAGATATAGTATTAGTTGAGTTAATATCTAAAGAAAGCAAATTATTAAAAGAAGAATCTAAAAAATTATATGAAATAATCCATGACTCAAGTAACGGAATATATACAGTTTACTCGCCTAAGACACCGTATATTGAGAAAATAAATAACAGATATAAAATGAATATATTAATAAAATGTAAATTTTCTAATGAATTTTTAAAAATAATGTATAATAATTTATTAAAATATGATAAAATAAAAAATAGAAATATAAATATATCAATAACTAAAAATCCAATTAGTATTGATTAGAAGAAATGAGGTAAATATATGAAAATATCTTTTTATGGTGCAGCCAAAACAGTAACAGGTTCATGTCACATGGTAGAAGCAGGAGGTAAAAAATTTTTAGTAGATTGTGGAATGTTTCAAGGGAGACTTACTGAGCAAGTATTAAACTATGAAGATTTCCCATTTAATATAAATGAAATTGATTTTGTTATTCTTACTCACGCACATATAGATCATAGCGGAAGAATTCCTAAATTATATATACATGGGTACAAAAATCCAATATATGCAACTACAGCTACAAAGGATTTGTGCTCTATCATGTTGCCAGACAGTGGACATATACAAGAAAAGGAAATTGAATGGGTAAATAGAAAAAGAATAAGAGCAGGAAAAAAACCTACAGATCCGATGTATACAGCTCAAGATGGAATAGACTGTCTAGAAATATTCAAAGGAATTGAATATAACGAAGTAATAGTAATAAATGATGAGCTCTCATTTAAAATGATTGATGCAGGACATATGTTAGGCTCTTCAATTGTTGAAATAACAGTAAAAGAAAATGGTGAAGCTAAAAAACTAGTATTTAGTGGAGATCTTGGAAATCAAAATATGCCAATAATTAAAGACCCAGAGTATGTTAAAGAGGCAGATTATTTAGTTATTGAATCTACATATGGCAATAGATTACATGGAGAAATGAAAGATCAATCAACTGAACTTATTCAAATAATATTAGATACAATTCAAAGAGGAGGAAATGTAGTAATACCATCATTTGCTGTAGGCAGAACTCAAGAAATGTTATATGAAATAAATAAATTCGCTGCGATGAAAGGTCTTGGAGATAAATTAAAAAATATACCGGTATATGTAGATAGTCCACTTGCTGTAAATGCAACTAAAATATTTGAAGAAAATCCAGAATATTATGATGATGATGCTCTAAGATATCTTTTAAAAGGAGATAATCCTGTAGAATTTACAGGCTTGCACTTTGTAAGCACAGCTGAAGAATCAAAAGCATTAAATGAAGATATGACACCAAAGATAATAATATCTGCAAGTGGTATGTGTGAAGTGGGTAGAATAAAACATCATTTAAAACACAATTTATATAGACCCGAATCAACAATATTATTTGTTGGTTATCAAGCAGAAGGAACTCTTGGTAAAAGAATATTATCTGGAGAAAAACTAGTAAAAATATTTGGAGAAGAGATAGCAGTAAATGCTCAAATCAGTTATTTAGATGCATTTTCTGGACATGCAGATAGAGATGGGCTATTATCATGGATAGATAAAATGGAGAAGAAACCTAAAAATATATTTATAGTACATGGAGAAGAAATAGCACAAAATGCATTTAAACAGTATATATTAGAAAAATTTGGAATAGATGCTATAATACCTTCACTTGAGGAAAGTTATACATTAGACGGTAAGTTATTAAGTAAACAAGCACCTACATATACATCTGCAAGGCTTGATATTATGGAAGTATTATCCACAATCAAACAAGATGTAGATGATCTTTCAAACACAGTAAAAGGTGAGATAAAGAATAATCTAAGTATGGAAGATTTAAATAAAATACAACAAAAACTAGCAGAACTTAAAAAGGTTATATTAGATAATAAATAGAAAAATAGGAAGTGATAAACGTGGATAATGATTTAAAAAAAGAGCTTAAAAGACAAGATTATATAACATGGGATGAATATTTTATGTCAATAGCAATATTATCTGGACATAGAAGTAAAGACCCATCTACTCAAGTTGGGGCATGTATTGTAGACTTTAATAATAGAATATTATCAATAGGATACAATGGTTTACCTAGAGGATTATCAGATGATGATATATCTTGGAACACAGAAGGCGAATATTTTAAAACAAGAAATCCATATATTTGTCATGCAGAACTTAACGCAATATTAAATTTTAAAGGAACTACATTAGAAGGTAGTAAAATATATGTAGACTTATTTCCATGTCATGAATGCACTAAAGCAATAATTCAGGCTGGTATAAAAGAAGTGATATATAAAAGGTTAAGAAGTACAACTTCGGATAGCTATATTGTTGCTAAGAAAATGTTAGATGCTTGCAAAGTCAAATGCAGACAATACGAAGAAAGTGGTAAAAATATAAATATTGAAACGTAATATTTAAAAAATATATAATAGTATATTTTGCATAGACAATGAATACTCCTTTAGATATAAACATATACATTTAAGTATAAGGTTTGTAACTAAGGGAGTTTAATATGTATATAAAAAATATAATGTTTAGTTTAAAAAGCAAAAAAATATGGATTGTAATTATACTTGCAGTTATTGTCGCTGCTATATTAATATGTTATACAACTTTTTGTGTAGTAAATAATGTAAAAAATAAAGAATACTTAAATGAGTATAGTAGTATTATTTCATCTCTTGGAAAAGAAAATATTTTTAATGCAACAAGTTATGAAGCAGAGTATGAACTTACAGTCATAAGTAATAAAAACAGAAATGTATATAATGTAAAAGAATGGTATTTAAATAAATCTCAAGATAAAAATACAAATGAATATTTTAAATATATATTAAGCGGTTCTAGCAATGAAGAGGCTATCTATTTAATAAAAGATAATACCTTAACTATAAAAAACTATAATCAAATAGGAGAATATAAATTAGAAAATTATATAGGTTATAACACTAACTTAATGAGTATAAAAACTTTTGTTGATTTATATAAAAATATAGAAAATGAAATTGTGAATAATAACTCGGTTTGTTGTTTTAAAACAAGTAGTAAGTTAAATGAAGATAATATATGCTTGTATATACAGTTTTTAAATAATGCTAAAATAGATGAGAGTTGTAATTTATGCGAAAAATATAAAGACATTTTAAAATATGGACTTAATATAGATAGTATTGAACTTATACTAGACTTTAAAACTAAGATTCCTATTAGTATAAATATATATGATAAAAATATGAATATAATAATGTCTATTACGTATAAATCATTTGTTTTAAATAACCAAAAAGATGAAAAAGTATTTGCATTTTAAAAATATTTGTTGTATAATGTGTGGTGAGATTATGGATATAAAAAGAGGGGATATGTTTTTTGCTGATTTAAGTCCAGTTGTTGGAAGTGAACAATCTGGTGTAAGACCTGTATTGGTAGTGCAAAACGATATGGGTAACAAATATAGTCCAACAGTAATTGCACTTGCAATTACTTCAAAAGTAAAGACTAAACTACCAACGCATATTGTTATTGAAGGCAAAAAATATGGACTTCCTAAAAATTCTATAATACTTGCAGAGCAAATAAGGACACTTGACAAGAGTAGGCTTAAAGAAAAAATAGGTACATTAGATGATAAAATAATGGAAAAAGTAAAAAAAGCATTAAAAATTAGCTTTAATATACGTACTGACTTTGATAAATTGTTTTATGATTGGAAATAAATATATGAGGTGTATTTTATGGATAATATCAGAAGATTTAATGAAAAAGATACTGATAAAAAAAGGAAAAAATTTGGTTCTAAGAAGCCAAAGAAAGTGGACAAGAGTATTATAAACAGTGATGTAAATAATACTAACACAAAGAAAAATGGCAATGATCCAAAGAAAAAGAAAAACAAAAAACTTGGATGGAAGATATTTAAGATTTGTTTATTTGTATTTATTGGACTTGTTATAGTGGGAGCAGGACTTGTAGTAGGTGTTGTGACAGGTATAATCGATAAAACAGATAGTGTTAATTTAGAGGCACTAAAGACATATAATCTTACAACATTTATTTATGATAAAGATGGTAACGAAATTGCTAGCGTACATGGAGAAGAAGATAGAGTTATAGTTACATATGATCAAATACCAAAAACATTATATGATGCTATTATATCAATAGAAGATGAAAGATTTGAAAAACACAATGGAATAGATATAAAAAGGACAATAGGAGCAGTGTTTAACTATGTATTAAATGGCGGAGAATCTGAGTACGGCGGAAGTACAATTACTCAACAATTAGTTAAAAATGTAACTAATGATAAAGAGAAAGCATGGACTAGAAAAATAAGAGAATGGTATAGAGCAATAGAACTTGAAAGTAAACTTAGTAAAGAGGAAATATTTGAATCATACGCAAATAGAGTATACTTAGGTGATGGTGTATCTGGAGTACAAATGGCTTCTAAGAATTACTTTGATAAAGATGTAAAAGATTTAAATTTAGCTGAATCAGCAGTTATAGCTGCATTAATTCAATCACCTGAGTCATATAACCCATATGCTGGTGATGAACAAAGAGAAACATTACTTGAAAGACAAAAACTTGTGTTAAAGCAAATGCTAAAATTAAATAAGATAACTCAAGAACAATATGACGAAGCTGTAAATTATAACATAGAATTTAAAAAGGATACATCAGATAATGTTGATACTGTAAACTCATATTTTGTTGATGCAGTAATTGAAGCGGTTGTAGATGATCTAATGGAAGAGCAAGGTGTTGATGAACAAACTGCACTTACTATGGTATATAATAACGGATATAAAATATATACAACTCAAGATCAAAAAATCCAACAAGCAATAGATGATGCATATAATAACACCAAATTGTTCTACACAGATAAGGCAGGAGATTATATGCAATCTTCAATGGTTGTAATGGATCAATATACTGGTAATGTTTTAGGACTTATTGGTGGAGCAGGTGAAAAAACAGGTAATAGAGTATTAAACAGAGCAACACAAACTAAGAGACAGATTGGTTCTACAATGAAACCACTTGGAGCATATGGACCTGCATTTGAGCTTGGAATTTCATATCCAGCTATGGGAGTAGATGATAGTGAGTTATACATTGGAGATTATCATCCAACAAATTATTATGGTTCATATTATGGCTATGTAACAGTAAGAGATGCAATAAAAAAATCAATGAATATTCCAGCTGTTAGGACTTGTCAAAAAGTAGGAGTAGACTACTCATATAACTTTGCAAAAAACTGTGGACTTACAAGTTTAGTAGCAGAGGATAAGAATCTTGCATCAATGGCACTTGGTGGACTTACAGATGGATGTACAGTGCTTGAAATGGCAAATGCATATTCAACAATAGCAAATGGTGGAATATATATGACTCCTAAATTATATACTAAGGTTTTAAACAAAGATGGTAATGAAGAATTGGTATCTGAAAACACAGCAAAAAGAGTTATGAAAGCAACAACGTCATATCTTTTAACTAGTTGTTTACAAAGTGTTGTAACATCAGGTACAGCAACTGGCTATGTAAAAGTTGGTAGTATGCCAGTAGCTGGTAAAACAGGTCAAACTAATGATGACAAAGACCAATGGTTTATAGGATATACACCATATTATACAATTGCATGTTGGAATGGTTATGACCAACCAAAAGTAATAAATAGAGGATATCCATATACATCTGTTAGACTATTTAATACAGTTATGAATACTATAAGTAAAGATACTGCTGTAAAAGAATTTGAAAAACCAGATGGAATAGTTACTGCTTCTGTATGTAAAGTATCAGGATTAGTACCAACTGATGCATGTAGAAAAGATCCAAGAGGAGATCAAACAATAACAGATATATTTGCTAGTGGAACCGTACCAACAGCAACATGTAATATACATAAATTAGCATTAGTTGATGCAAGTAATGGACTTCTTGCAAAAGAAGATACACCAAATCAAGAGGAAAAATCCTTTATAACAAGAGATTATGTGCCAAATGTAAAACCAGATGATTGGAAATATATGTTACCAACAGAATATAGTACAAATGTAAAAGAAGAAACTGAAACTACTACTGATACTAATAATAGTACTATAAATGTATATTAGAAATTTAATTATGAAAAATATATGTTATATAAAATGTAAATAGGATTAAATTTATTTATTTAGTCCTATTTTATTGCATTTTTTTTATTAATTTGATAAAATATTATTGCAAACAAAAGGAGAGAATTTAAAAATGAAGAAAAAACTAAAGGTAGTTCTTGCGTTTATAATCTTTGAAATTATATTTATACCAGCACTTTCTATCTTACTTATATATTATGGACCATTTAAAAATACGAGAGATATGTTAGTAACAACTGCTATGACAACGATGTCACATCAATATTTTGCAACATTGTTTTTAAGTGATAGTGAAATTGAGGAAATTTTAAAAAATAACAGACCTCAAGAAGAGGTATCAGAACAAAATGTAGAACAGATTAATATAGAAGAAAACGAATCAACAAGTGCAGATTATGTTGAATTAGTTGATATTAGTACAAGTTCATATAAAGGTTATTTACTCATAGTAAAAGATCCAACTAAAGTAAAACTTGCAACAGCGCCAAAACTTGGAAAAGTTGGCTCTACTTTATCACAAATAGTAGAAGAATATGATGCTATAGGGGGAATTAATGCGGGAGGTTTTGCAGATGATGCACTTGGTACAGGAGGAAAACCTTCAGGTATAATTATTGAAAATGGTGAATTAAAATATAAAGATAGTGCATCATCATATAGTATTGTAGGACTTGATGATCAAAGTAGACTTGTTGTATCAAACTCTATGACATATAATACTATGAAAGAAAAAAACTTGCAATATGCAGTATCATTTGGACCAATAATTGTAGTAAATGGAAAAGGAACTATAGGTAGCGGTAATGGTGGTTGGGGAATACAACCAAGAACAGCAATTGGACAGACAAAAGATGGTACAATACTTATGTTAGTAATTGATGGTAGACAATCATCAAGTATAGGTGCTACTCTTAAGAATGTTCAAGATATCTTTTTAAAATATGGAGCATATAATGCATTCAATTTAGATGGAGGAGCTTCTACTACTATGGTTTATGATGGAAAAGTAGTAAATAGTCCAAGTGATATAATGGGAGAAAGATATATTCCTTCTGCCTTTATAATAACAAAGTAAGAGGTAAATTATGAAAAAAATATTAATGTATTTTTCTATATTTTTTATGGTAGGTACAATTGTAACTGTATTACTATTATCATATATTGATGATTATATATATAAAGTGAATAATACAACTCTTGATATTAAAACAGGAGAAAGTACGACACTTGCATCGGATACAGAAACTGAAGAAAAAACAATAGAAAACATAGTTATTCCAGATAATGCACAAAATGTAGAATTCTCTTTTGATAATAAATACTATACATATTTATTAGATAATAAAATATATATACATAAGATATCAGATGGAGAAGAAGTAACTGAAATTTCAGAAGAGTTACCAATATGTTACTATAAATTGCTATATGATAAAAATCGTATAATGTATTTTACAGAGGACAAAACAGGGATGACTTCTAAATTAAATTTGATTACATATGAGATATCATCAGAAAAGAAGACAGATTATAACACAATAACAGTATATAATTTTTCAAAAGTACTTGATATATATTCATCTCCTGTAATTAATATATTATATTTTGATGTAGAAACAAAATCGGGAGATACTACGAAAGATACAATATATAGAATTGATTTATTTAATAGTTTATCAACTTATGCTTCAAGTGTTAAAATTGAAAATGCATTTATGATGCAAACAAAAGATAGACTATATTATGAAGATGATGACAAAAATATATATAGTTCTAAAACAAGACTTACAATATTTAAAGAGAATGTAAATTTAATTGGTATAGATTCAGATGATAACATGTACTTTTTAAGTATTAATAATGATAAAGCATATAAAGTGAGTAATAATAAGATAGTAGATACTATTGAATTAAAAAACAAAGAAGTACTTGACACATATTGTAATAACAAAGCTGTATATTTAATATATTCTGACTATGTAACAAAACTGTCAAGTGTAAGTCCTAATGAAAAAATAGGTAAACTATCTAAATATGTTACATTTATGGCAATAAAAGAGGATACAATGTATTTAAAAACACCTAATAATATAGTTGTAACAACTGAGTTAAAAGAAGTTACAGAACAAGAAGACAACAGTAGTATAATAACAACATATGAAGAAGATACAACGACTACTACAGATACTACTAGTTCAACAACTACAACTACAAATAACAACACTACTAACACTACTACTAATAATAATGCTATCAAAAATAATGATAACAATACTACAAAAGATGAAGAAGATAATACTAAACAAGATGATGAGCAAGATGATACAGAAAATGATGATGGTAGAGGAGATAGTTAAAAAAAGAAATTACAAACTTCGTAAAAAAGCTTGTAATTTCTTTTCATATATATTAAAATACTAATAAGGAGTGATACTTATGATAATGTATAATGAACTTGTAAAAAATATCAACATATTATTAGTCGACGATGATGAAGATTATATAGAAGTAACATACACATATTTAAAAATAAGAGGATATAATGTTGATAAAGCATATAGTGGTAAAGAGGCTTTAGAAATGTTTTCTAAAAAAAGCTATCAAATATTGCTTATAGACTATTTTATGCCTGGTATGTCTGGTGAAGAAGTAATAAATAAAATAAGGGAAACAAATAAACAAATAATTATAATTCTTCAAACAGGATTTTCTGGACAAAAGCCACCAATAGAATCAATGCAAAAATTAAATATACAAAACTATCATGATAAAACTGCAGGAATTGATGAATTGAATTTAGAAATAATATCTGCTGTAAAAATATTTAGTCAACAAAATGAGATTGCACTTGCAAGTTACAAAAACCAAGCAATTGGGAGTTTAATATCAGGTATAGCAAATGAGATAAAAGCATCTCTTATGTCTATAGGAGCGGGTCTTGAACTCACTAATATCCTTATAAAAGAATCAGATGCAAAATTAGATGTTGAAAAATTAAAGAAAATCAATAAATACCATGAAAATAACAAAGAATATTTAGAAAAAACAGATAAAGTTCTTACTGCAATAATTAATCAATTATCACAAGATAAAGAATATGATGTAATTAAAGATGATGATATAGTAAATATAATCTCATTAATACTACAAAATGAAATGAAAACAAAAGGTATAATACTTGATAAAAAAGTATGTCTTAAAGCAAGTAGCTATTTAAAAGGAAATATAAATGAAATAATATTTGTTATTTGTGAGATAATACGAAAATGTGCCGATAAGTCAAAAGAAGCAGATACAAATAGCATTGAATTTGTGCTTACAGAAGATGATAATAACTGGATATTCACAGTAAAAAGTAGTGCTATATCAAAAATCACTAAAAATGACTTGTATCTTATAAAAAACATAGTGTTAGGAATTAATAATGCTGAAATAAAAGTAGAAGATACAGTCATAAAAATTGAGTTAAAGAAATAAAATATATAGTAGGGCATATAAAAGAATATGCTCTACTTTTTGTTTGACAATGTATTTTTAAAATGATATAATATACATATATATGCGGGTTTAGTATAGTGGCAGTATAAAAGGCTTCCGATCTTTTGACGTGGGTTCGATTCCCACAACCCGCTCCATTTAAAGGGTAATCAAACGTTTAAGTTTTTAAATATAAGAAAAACCTAGTAATTCCAATAGGAAACTAGGTTTTTTTGTTATTTAAAAGAAAGGTTTGATTGAGATGAAATATGATAAAGAAGAAATGCCACTAAATAAAAACTTATATAATAAGTTATTTAATTTGTGCCATTTTAATAATTTAAAATTTGAAGTTAAAAATTGGGTTATATTTAAAATAGAAGAAACAAATATTAACTTTATAGAGCCTCATAGATTTATAATAAATCTAAAAGATATAGCTTTAATATTATTATTCTATGATAATTTGAATTTATATTTATACAATAAACAAACACCAGTAAATTTACCTATAATTAAAGAAATAGTTAATACTATAAAGGGAGTACAATAATGGCAAGAAAAAAATTAGGAATGGGAACAATTGAAATAAACAAGAAGTTTAAAACAGTATTATAGTGAATATTTAAAACATGAAAGTGGATTGAGAAGATTATATAGAGAAAATAGAATATATCCAATGGTAGAAGATAAGTATTTAAAAGAATTAGAAAAAGTTGAATATAAGTTTAAATTAATTGAAATTCCTATATGAGGTGATGAATGGAAAAGTAAAGAGAAAAGTGAAGAATTAGATAATATTATACAAGAGGTTGTAAATAATGATAAATGCTTTAAAACAATAAAGATACCAAAGAAAAATGAATTAATAAAAGATAAGTTTGAAAAAGAAAGACATATACATATTTGTTTAGACATTGATAAATAAAATTTATATGATATAATCCCATCTTTGACAGTTGAAAGACAGAATCCTTAGAATATAAGGGTTCTGTCTTTTTTGAAATGCGTAATGTTTCTACTTTTTAATTTTTTTAAAAATTTCTTTCATCTTTTTGTTACTAACAATTTCATAATCAGTCCTAAACTCTGATTTTTCATGTAATGCATCTGTTAAATCTGTTCTTGTATATGTCGGAATATATCCATTTCCAGCACTCTCCATAAAATTCATTTCTCTTAAACATTCTATGATTTCTGGACTTGTAAATTTTTCTTCTAATCTTTTTTCTAAAAATCTATGTATAACCAATGATAGAAAACATGTTGTGAAGTGTGCCATAATTCTATCATCTCTACTTAAGTATACAGGTCTTGCTTTGAACTCACTTTTCATAATTCTAAAACTTTCTTCAATTTCCCATCTCCTGTAATTTACCTTTATAATTTGTTCTGCTTCATCATCTAAATTTGTACAAACTCCATAAAACCCATCAAATTGTTCTTCTTTAGCTATCAAATCATTGTTTATGGATAATACTTTCTTTTCAGCAATTTCTCCATCATTTGTTATATTGGTTCTTGTTACAAATCTTTTGTAATCATTTTGGTTGCATTTTTCAAGTTTTAAACTGTTAGAATTGATTGCATTTTTAGCCCTTTCAATTTGTGAATTTCTAATTTGCCTTTGGTAATTTCTGTATTTTAATGAATACGTTACAATTAATTTTTGTTCTAATCCATTTTCATTTATCCAACGCTCTTTGTAAAATGTTTTGTTTTTGTAATTTTCTAGCATTTCTTCACTGTCATCTAATTTGCTAATATCATAGTTTTTATTATCTCCCGAAATACTCCAACCATTCGATTCTAAAGCCCATTCTTTAATATGTTTTTTTAGTTTCTTAATTGACTGGGTTGTGATAAAGGCTCTGTCATTTTTATTGTTAAATTTTCTATTAGGTGCTGATGCTAATCCGGCATCTGTACATACTATGAATTTTGAAAGTTCAAAATCTTTTAGGATCTTTTGTTCTAAAGGATTAAGTGTAACTTGCTCATTGGTATTACCAGATGTTATGCTAAAGGCTAATGGTATTCCATCTCCATCCATGAATAGGCCCATTTGAACAATAGGATTTGGTCTATGCTCTTTAGATGGTCCATATTGCTTTAATCCGCTTTCTTGTTCTATCTCAAAAAAAGTAATTTGTACAATCATAGTAGAGTACAGAAGTATTTCTTTTAGAATTTTTTAGACTGTTTTTGTAAAGTTCTGATTGTATGAAATCAGTTTCTTTTTCAATTACCTCTAAAGCTCGATATATATGCTGCAGTTTAAAATTTGGTTGTTCAATAATTTTTTTTTGCCAATTCATTTGTAGCTAATTTTGACGCTGGAAAGATAATCCTGCCATAAATTAATCGAGAGAGTATATTATCTAAATCATATTCGAATTTGTATTTCTTAGATATTTCGTTACATATTTTATCAAGTCCTAATTCATAGTAAATATTTTCTAAGAAAAGATATCCACCATTAAAACTTGTTTGTTCATTTTTAGATATTAATTTAGAGGTGGATTTTTTTATGATAATATCAATATTATCTTTTCTTTCTTTTTTATTTAATTCTTCGATATATTGTTTTGCCCATATTACAGGATCACTGCCATTAGATTTCTTTAAAACTTCAGACTCATTTCCTAATTTTTCAACTATTTTAAAAGTTCTTTTTCCATTTTTATTAGTAAATGATTTTATTACATAAAATTGCTTTGCATTTGTCGATGTAACTATTGATAATCTCATATCTTTTCTTGTATGATATATACATAGACAATTTAATATGTATATCATACTCTCCTTCCTTTATATTTTCATATATTTGGTATAATTAATATAGACACTGTGGACTTTTTATATTTTTTATAGCTTTGACTATTTAAAGGAGAGTATTGCCACAGTTCTATTTTAATTATTTATTGGTTGGATAAGCCTTTGAGTTTTTATGTCTAGCAAGTTTATGAGAATAGAACTAAGTGGTCCTAAGCAGTTGTCTAAATTTATTATGAAAGGTGGTGTTACTATGTTCTATGTTGGTATTGATAT
Organism: uncultured Clostridiaceae bacterium; assembly: GCA_964593045.1. GTDB lineage: Bacteria > Bacillota > Clostridia > TANB77 > CAG-465 > JAOAHC01. Next base: position 1,674 of record CAZQJQ010000023.1, on the reverse strand, counting down.
TGCTAAAATCAAGCATTATGCCTCTGTTATGTCCTCAGACGGTGAAATACTTGTTGAAGCATTTTCTTTTCAAAATGATATTGCTGGTTTTCAAAAACTTATATCCAAAATTTCAAATTTGGATAAGAAACATTTAGTGTTTGGTCTTGAATCTACTGCACACTATGGTGAAAATTTAATAGAATTTCTATTCGATTTAAACTATAATGTTGCTGTAATTAATCCTATTCAAATAGCAACTCTTAGAAAATCTAATATTAGAAAAACTAAGAATGATAAAGTTGATACTTATTTGATAATTAAATCTTTATTAGTAAATAACTACAGATTAATTACCTTAAGAGATATTAATATTATCAAATTAAAAGGTCTTTGCTCTTCAAGACAAAATCTTGTTACTCTAAGGACAAGGAGTAAAATACAACTTGCAACTTATGTTGATCAACTTTTTCCTGAATTAAATTCATTCTTTAAAGCAGGACTACACATAAATGCTTCTTATCAGTTACTAAAGAATTATACAACTACAGAAGAAATTGCTAATCTTCATTTAACTACATTGTCTAATCTTTTAAAAAATGCTTCTAGAGGTAAATATTCTAAACCTCAAGCTATTGCTTTAAAAGAGTTAGCTAAGACTTCCATAGGAATTAAAAGTAATCCTATATTGTCTATTCAAATCAAACATGCTATTAGTCAGATTGAGCTTTTTAACTCTCAAATTGATGAAGTTGAAAATACAATATCATCAATAATGAATGATTTAAATTATAAAATAATGACTATACCTGGCATCGGTTATATTAACGGTGCTATGATACTTGCTTGTATTGGTGATTTTAAAAGATTCTCGCATCCTTCTAAAATACTTGCTTTTGCTGGTTTAGATCCAAATGTAATCCAATCAGGTAATTTCTCTGCTAGAACTACTAGAATGTCTAAACGAGGTTCTGGAATGCTTAGATATGCTCTTATCAACGCCTCTCACAATGTTGTTAAAAACAATCAAACATTTAAGCAGTATTATGATTTAAAAGTATCTCAAGGTAAATCACACTACAATGCGCTTGGTCATGTATCTTTTAAATTAATCAGAGTTATTTATACCCTACTAACTAAAGATGTTAAATTCGACTTACAATAATATATTTTAAAAACATATTATATGCGATTTTTTAAAAATCAGTTAAAAATCGCTTGCGAAGCATGCTCTTCTTTACTGTTTTAAACAAAAATTAATTATTTTATATTTTTTTCAGAAACTTTATATTTTTTACTTGACTTTTCATAGTTGGTCTCCTTTGCTTATAATAAATTAATTATATCACAATACCAAACATACGCAATAGAAGAGATGAAATTTGACAAAAAAATTAAGCATTATCAGTGCTTATATTTATTTTCTTAATTAACAAGTGTCAAATTCCCGTGTTATATGTAAAAAGAAAATATATCAGAATTAATGCAATTAATACAATAAGTATATAAATCATAGAAAAACCTCCTTAATTTAGTAAAAGTATAGCACATATAATAAAAATAGTAAATAATATTTTTAAAAATAAAAATGTATTTTTAAAATATTTAATTAACACTAATTTTAAAAAAATCATAAAAACTATGTCAATATTTTAGGAAAATGTCCTAAAAATTTTCAAACATTTGCGGGAAAAT
>CAZQJQ010000022.1:0-22642 GCA_964593045.1 uncultured Clostridiaceae bacterium | reverse complement strand
AAAACGGTAAAAATAGGGGATGATAGTGTAAGTGCAGAAAAACTAAGAACTATTTTTTCGCTTAGATCAACTAATTTTAAGTTAGAAGTTAATAATGAAAAAATAGTATTTAACGTAATAGGTAATGGACATGGAGTTGGAATGAGTCAAGTGGGTGCTAATTATTATGCTTCAGAAGGCAAGAACTATATAGAGATAATTAAACACTACTATACTGGTGTAGATGTAGTTAAAGTAAATTAGAACAAAGGAGGATGTTTTATGAAGGTACATATAAACAAAGAGAATGCAAAGGAATTTTTTAAATTTGTAAAAAAAAGGTATGTTAATAGAAGAAGAAATTTGAAAAATACTCAATATACAAAAGATATAAATAATAAAAGTTGTTCAGATATTAAAAAAAGAAGAAAAGTACAACAAGAGAAACAAGAGCAACAAAAACAAAAAGAAAAAATAGGAGAGAATTATAAAACATATAAAAGAAAAGGTGCAAATGAATATAAAGGGATAAAAAGTAATATAGTTTGTCAGTTTTTTTGTAATTTAAAATTGTTACCAAAGAGTTATTCACTTCTTCTTGTTTCCATGTTTGTTGTAGCAATATTTAGTATTACTATTAGTGTGAAAGCATATAATAAAATAAATAAAGAGGACTATGCAGTATATAACTTAGATGATGAAATAAATATTGAGGACACAGCCTATGTAATAAGTTCAAGTGTTGAAAATGAAGATGTAGAAGAAAGTGTAAGTAATGATATAGAAACGGTAAAAGAGGTATCTAAAGAAACAAATGATGAAAATACTTCAACTACAAGCACAACTAAAAATACAACACAGACAAGTACAGTAAAAGAATTAAATTTTGATAAACCTATAAATGGAAGTGTATTAAAAGGATATTCAAAAGATAATGTAGTATATTCAGAAACACTTGAACTTTGGGTAATTCATGATGGAGTTGATTTTGCCGGTAGTATAGGGAGTAGTGTATTTGCAATGGAAGGCGGTACTGTTGAAAAAATATATGATGATTCTTTTTTAGGAATTACAGTAATTATTAATCACGGACAAGGATACAAAAGTCAATATTCAAATTTAGAAGAGAATGTATTGGTAAAAGAAAACCAAAGTGTAAAAAAAGGTACTGCCATAGGTACTATAGGTTCAACTGCTATTGGAGAAATAAAAGATGAACCTCATGTGCATATTCAAATATACAAAGATGATATATCTATAAATCCAATGGATAAATTTTGAGAAATTTGTCATAATTTGTTGAAATATATAAACTATATGATATAATTGTTTTGTAGAAGCAAACCAACCTAACAATAATTTGAGGAGGGATCAATATGAAATACTTTGCAAGGGTCTATAAAGTAAAAGAAATTGAGAATTTTACTACTGACCAGTACAAAGTCATATCTGTAAAAAATGGTGGAATTATGGAACACCTTCCTGCAATCCATATTGGTAGTATGCGGGTAAACATATCAGATGACTACATTGAAAAAAGGAAGGCAGAAGGTAGCGATTTTTGCTATGTAAAGTTTGAAACTAAAAACCAAGTTTGCCCTATTGCTTGTCCACAAGAAGACATCATGGTCATTTTTTTCTCTGAGTTAAGAGTATTCTTGTATAACAGTAGTCCCTTTAAAAGAGTTCAATTAGGGGGCCATTAAAAAGAAAAGATATCTGAAATTTTTCAGATATCTTTTTTTCTATGCATAAAACCTGTCCTACTTGCATATATATAAAGTATACACATATGGGAGGGATTTATATGTATGCAGATATAGAAGAAAGAGCTAAAACATTAGCAATATACATAATAGAGAATAAAAGTACGGTAAGAGTTGCTGCAAAGGAGTTTAATATAAGTAAAAGTACAGTACATAAGGACATTGCAGAAAGATTAGAGAAGATAAATCCGACACTTGCTAAAGAGGCAAGAAAAATACTTGATATAAATAAAAGTCAAAGACACATAAGAGGAGGTCTTGCTACTAAACAAAAATATATTGATAAGAAATTTGAACATGCAGAACATGTTGAACATGTAATTTAAGAAAAAAGAACCTTAAGAAAAATTAAGGTTCTTTTTTCCACAAATTTTCTAATATGTATTGCATTTGAAACGGAATTGTAATATAATTGTAACAAATAAATAATTGCACGTTGGAGGTATAATATGTTGTTTGGACAAGATATCGGTATAGATTTAGGAACTGCTACAATTCTTGTATATGTTAAAGGAAAAGGAATTGTTTTAAGAGAACCATCAGTTGTTGCTATAGATAAAGATACAAATGAAGTATTAGCAGTAGGACAAGAAGCAAGAAAGATGCTTGGTAGAACACCTGGTAATATTGTAGCAATAAGACCGCTTAAAGATGGGGTTATTTCCGATTATACGATTACTGAGAAAATGCTTAAGTATTTTATAAATAAAGTGTGTGGAAAATTTGTTTTTTCACCAAGAATAATGGTATGTATTCCTTCATGTGTAACTGAAGTTGAAAAAAAAGCAGTAATAGATGCAGCAACTCATGCTGGTGCTAGGAAAGTCTATTTGATAGAAGAACCAATTGCTGCAGCAATTGGAGCTGGTATTGATATAGGTAAACCATATGGAAGCATGATTGTGGATATAGGTGGAGGAACAACTGATATTGCTGTTATTTCACTTGGGGGAGCAGTTAAGAGTAAATCTATAAAAGTAGCAGGAGATAGATTTGATGAGTCGATTATAAAATATATAAAAAGAAAACATAATGTTGTTATTGGTGAAAGAACTGCTGAGGATGTAAAAATAAATATTGGTTGTGTATATCCAAAGACTGTAGTAGAAAAAATGAGAATAAAAGGTAGAGATTTGACTACTGGTCTTCCAGTTGAAATTGAAACTTCTTCTGAAGAAATGTATGAGGCTTTAAGTGAAAACGCAAATCAACTAGTGGAAGGTGTTCATTCAGTACTTGAAGAAACACCACCGGAACTTTCAGCTGACATATCTGAAAGAGGAATATATATCACTGGTGGCGGAGGTCTTATCTATGGACTAGATAAATTACTTAGTGAAAAAACGGAGATTCCAGTTATGGTTGCAGATGATGCAATTTCATGTGTTGCTATGGGAACTGGTAAAGCACTTAATCATATTGAATTGCTTGAAACAGGAAATGCAGTTAAAATAAAAAAGTTTTAATTAGAAATTTTTAAAAAACGATAAAACATAGGAAATATATTTTTTCTATGTTTTTGACTTTCCTATTGATTTTACTGTAATTTGTGCTAAAATATATTATATAATAAGTTTTAGCTTAATTTATGTAAATTTATATACCAATAATACTTTAAATATTTACTTTTACACATTTGGGTGGTATAATAAGTATAGGGGGTTGTTTTGTGGCATTTAAAGACAAACAATTTGTTTCAGATAAATTAAATAGAGAAATGCAAAAGTTTGATAAAAAATATACTACTATAATAACTGGTTTCCAGTTTTTACTTATATTTTCTATTGTGATTGCAATTTCTTTTGGAGTAATATCATATAAGAATCACATATATAAAGGAAGTCTTAAAAATGAGATAGAGGCTTTTGAAAATAATGAAATAGAAGAAGACAATAATAGTGAATTACCTGATAGTTTAGAGGAAGCATATGAGGAAGATACTCAAGTTTCAGAAGCAACAAAATCTGTAAATGAATTTACAGAAAAAAACTTAACATATACTACATTCGATGATACAACAATAGGAGTACTTACAATACCTTCAGTAGGACTTAAGGGAATTATAAAAGATGGAACAGATAACAAAACTTTGCAAAAATATATAGGTAGATATAGTACTTCAACAGATCCGGGACAAGAAGGAAATTTAAGTTTAGCTGCACATAGTAATACTAATACCGAAATATTTGCTAATTTAAATAAAGTAGAAGTAGGAGATACTATACAAGTTCAGACTAGAGATAATACATATAAATATTTAGTCGAATCTGTTTATACTATAAAACCAACACAAACTGATGTATTAAATAACAGTGATAAAAAAGAAATAACTTTAATAACATGTACATATGATGGAAAATCCAGAGTAATAGTGAAAGGGGAATTAATCGAGTAATGAAAGGAACAAATAAAATCAAAAGGTTAATAAAAAAAATAGGGGCATTAACGTTTGCATTTGTATTTTTGGTGTGTCAGAACACTTCGTTAATTAATGCCGCAACACTTAGTACTAATCTTAAATATATAGGATATGATGCTTCATGGTCAGATCAAAACCAATTAGTAATGGCACCATCTACTATGGATGGAAACATATCATATTGTATTGATTATGCAAGACCGCTTTCAGATAAGTCAAGTTCATATTCTGTACGAAGTACTGATGTATCTTCAAAATTAAAATATGTACTTATGAATGGTTATCCTAATAAAGATTTAGGACTAGGAAGTAAAGAAAAAAACTATTTTGCAACTCAGCTTGCTGTATGGGCAGTTGGTAATACTAGCAATGGTACTCCATTTAGTATGTCTAATTTAAGAGCTAATTCTGGTTATGAAACATTTTTAAGTCAAACTATATCAAAAGCAAAACAATTAGTAAGTGCTGCTAATAAAAATAGTTCATATAGCATACCAAATCCATCTTTTTCAATAGATTCAAGCAAAGCTAAGACTAAAGTAAGTGGAGATCAAATTATATTTGGGCCATATAAAGTAACTCTTAAAAATGGTAGTGCAAATACTGTAAAAGCTTCACTTCAAAATGCACCATCATCAGCTAAGATAACTGATAAAAATGGTAATACTAAATCTAGCTTTTCAACATCTGATGAAATATATGTAAGAATAAATAAAACAGAAAAAGGTAGTAATGCAAAATTGAATTTGTCAGTGACTACAACAAAGTATACTGCAAAAATATATTCTACTAATGAAGCAGCATATACAACAGGTTCTGATGGTAAAAATAAATATTATCAAAGCCAACTTGTTTTAGTTGGGGAGAATGTTAATTTAAGTGACAATGTTCAGTTTAAATGGGATACAATAAAAGGAAGTATAAAAATATATAAAGTAGATCAATTTAACAAAAAAATAAAAGGTGTTGTTTTTGAGTTATATAATTCAAGCTCACAAAAAGTAGCAACAGGAACAACAGATAAAAATGGAGAGTTAGAATTTGAAAACTTAGATCCTGGGGTATATAAAATAAAAGAGAAATCTACAATTGAGGGTTATACTTTAAACACAAATGAAAGTTCTTTAACTGTTAAAGCAGGAGAACAATCAGAAATTAAAATAATAAACCAAAAAATATTAAAAGGAAGTATAAAAATATACAAGGTGGATCAAAATGGTACAAAGTTAAAAGGTGTTGTATTTGAACTATACGATTCTAATTCAAAAAAAGTTTCTGAAGCAACAACTGATAAAAAAGGAGAAGCAACATTTACAAATTTAGATCCTGGAGTATATAAAGTAAAAGAAAAAACAACAATTTATGGATATAAACTAGATTCAACTGTAAGAACTATAACGGTTAAAGCAGATGAAGAATCACAACTTAAGATAATAAATCAAAAACTTTTTGGAACTCTTAAAATTGAAAAGCTTGATTCAAAAACTAATGAACCTATTGAGGGAGTAAAATTTGAAATATATAACTCTAAAGGAAAAGTAGTAGATACAATAAAAACAGATAAAGATGGAATAGCAGAATCTAAAAAATTAGATGTTGGACAATATACATTTAAAGAAGTATCTGCTCCAGATGGATATATAGTTAATTCTATTGTTCAGGAATTTAGCATAAATCAAAATAATCTTACTGCTGAAAAAACAATATTTAATAGTAAAAATATAAGTGGAAACTTAAACATAACAAAAGTGGATGAAGATACAAATGATGTAATTCCTGGTGCTATATTTGAATTATATAATGAAAGTGGAGATAAAATAGCAGATATTAAAACAGATGATAAAGGAGAGGCTATAGTAGCAGGTCTTGCAGAAGGTAAATATACGTTAAAAGAAGTAAGTGCTCCTACTGGGTATATTATAACTCAGTCAACGTTTGAGTTTGAAATCAATGATTCAAATACTGATGTATCTATGAAAATAACAAATAAAAAAGAAAGTATTACAGGTGTATTTAAAATTATAAAAATAGATGAAGAATCTAAAGAAAGACTGGCAGGTGTAACTTTCGAATTGTATACAGAAGAAGGAACAAAAGTTGCTGATTTAGTAACAAATGGCGATGGAGAAATTTCAGTTAGCGGTTTACCTGTAGGTAAATATGTTGTAAAAGAAGTAAGTACACTTACTGGATATGTAATAACACAGTATAAAACTCCGTTTGAAATAACTAACGACAATTTGTATGTTGAGAAAACAATAACTAATAAAAAGGAAGTTAAATTAGTTCAAACTGGTGACTTTGGAGGAACAGATATTGCAATAATTGCAGGAACAGGTGCTATTGCAGTAGGTATATTCTTTGTAATAAGAAGAAGAATGGCACAATAATAATATAATATATGAAAAAAGATGAGGGTATTAACTTTCATCTTTTTTTAGGTTATTGTAATAAAAGGATAATGTGTAAAATATATTGTACTAATGTAGGCAAATATTAAGAGGTGAAGAGTATGATAAAAAAATATATTTTACCTAGGATAATAATAATTTTTGCATATGTATTTTGTATATTAACAAATACATATGCTGCAAATTATCTATATAACACACAAAAGACAGACACTATTACAAAAGAGTCTAGTATTTCAACTTTTTCTATAGCAGAGCCATCGTTTGAGTTTAAGTCAACATCACAGATTTTAATTGATGTTGCTACAGGAGAAGTAATATATGCAAATAACGAAAACGAAAAACTTCTTCCAGCTTCAGTTACTAAAGTTATGACTTTGCTTTTAATAATGGAGCAAATAGATAGTGGTAAGTTAAATTATACTGATACAATAACATGTAGTGCTAATGCATCCAAGATGGGTGGCTCACAAATATGGTTTAAAGAGGGAGAAACTTTAACAGTTGATGATGCTTTAAAATGCATATGTGTTGTTAGTGCAAATGATGTTACTGTTGCAATGGCAGAACATATAGCAGGAACAGAAGGAAATTTTGTTTCAATGATGAATGCAAAGGCCAAAGAATTAGGTATGGAAAATACAAATTTTGTTAATTCGCATGGGATTGATGAAGAAAATCATTATACTACAGCTAAAGATATATCCATTATGTCAAGAGAGCTTATACTTAAACATCCAGATATTTTAAAGTATACATCAATTTGGATGGATAGTATAAGGAACGGAGAGTTTGGACTTACTAATACAAATAAACTAATTAGGTTTTATGATGGTGCTATAGGACTTAAAACAGGTTCGACATCTGCTGCTGGATTTAATTTATCTGCTGTTGCAAAAAGAGGAGACTCTATGTTTATAGCAGTGGCAATGAAGGCACCAACATCTGATATACGAAACGAAGAAGTAAAGCAGATGTTAGACTATGCATTTTCAAATTATGAAACAAAAACAATTAAAGAGGCAAATAGTGATATAGGAATGATAAAAATAAATAAAAATATATCTATAGAAGCACAAGTTACAAACAAAGAGCAAGTTGCATTACTTGTAAATAAAGGAAGTAATATAGATGTTCAAGAAAGTATCCAATATGATACAAATTTAAAAGCTCCTATCTTAAAAGGAACGGTTGTAGGAAAAATAATATATACTAACAAAAATACGGGTGAGGAAGTGGGTAATAGTGAGTTGGTTTTGACAGATGATGTTCAAAAATCTACAATAAAAGATTATATATATTCTTTTGTTCATAAATATATAATGAACGTATAATATATAAATAAAATAACTTTAGAAATAGTTATATATAGGCATAAAATGAGAATAAATAAAATTTTAAAAAATATGGCAATCGTGTAATGTTTCATGAATGTTACACGATTGTTTCGTGCTGTTTACATTTCGAACTTTTAGACATTTTTAATGTAAAAAATATTGACTTTTTTTTCATTTAATAGTATTATTTTTACATAGATTTTATAGGGTAACAAATTACCCATATTGGAGGTTTTACATATGATGGGAATGAATCAAGTAAAAAAGAAATTATATACAGGATTAGCTATTGGTCTTGGTATAGGATTGCTTATGACAGGAGCTGCAATTTTCTGGGGTGTGTATACAATAAACACATATAAAAATGAAACAAATAAAAAGTATATTCAAGAATATATGACAAAAGTATGTGTGTTAAATAGGGATGTTACACAAGGAGAAATAATAGATAGCTCTATGTATACAGTTAAAAATGTAAGAAAGGACTCAGTTCCTGCAACAAGCAAATTAATAACAAATATTTCTGGAATGGTAGCAAACTATAACATACCAGCAAATTTAGCAATAACTACTGATATGGTAACAACTGGTCTTGTAGATGCAGATACAAGAATGCAAGAAGTTAATACAGTTCTAATGCCAAGTGATTTGGTAGAGGGAGAATATATTGATGTACGTTTAACATTTCCAAATGGTACAGATTATGTAGTATTAGCACAAAAAAGAGTTGAAAAAATTGAAGGACAAACAATGTGGATACAACTAAATGAAGATGAAAGATTGTTACTAAATAGTGCTGTTGTAGATTCATATTTAACAAGTGGTTCTAAATTATATGCAACAACATATGTTGATAGTTCACAAACTGTAATGATTGATTATGCAACATTAGAATCAATAAGTAGTGAATCTAAGAAAACAACTGAAGATGAAAGTGAAGAAACAAAAGCAGAAAAAGAAACAACTACAACTACAACACCAACAGTTAGCGATTCTAAAATAACTAGTGAAAATGTAACTAGTATAGTAAAAGGATATATGAATAATGCTATAAAAGATAAATTAAGTGATCTTAAGAGCGATGATGAAGCAAAAGTTACTGAAACAGTTTTAAATTTAATAATAAAATACAGAAACTATGCTGCTATTGCAACAAGAACAATAGAAAATTATCAACCAAATCAACAAGTTATTGATATGATGAAAGCAAATGCAAATATTATAGATGAAGCAAAAGCTAAATTAAAATCAGATGTAAGACAGAATATGGAAAATTACAATTCAGAATATAAATCAGGTGCAGGCGATGATTATGAAAATGTAGTAAGTGGAGCAGAAGAATCAATATCTGCACAACAATCACAAAGAGATACAATTCTAGGTGAACAAACTGCAGCTGAACAAGTAACTGAATAATAGGAGGAGAATATATGCAAGTTATAGGTATGGTAGGATATGTAGACAAGTATGACTTTGTTATAAATTTTGCAAAAACATTAAAACTTACACAAAAAACAGTTTTAGTAGTTGATGCAACATTAGACAGAAAATTAAAATATGTTATACCTAGTTTAAATATTGATGATAAATTCTATATAACACAGTATGATGGGATAGATTTTGCAATGGGATTTGAAAGTATGCATGATCTAGAAAATTATATGATTTCCCAAAAAATAAATATAAGTTTATATGATTATATATTAATTGATATAGATAGTTCAAGAGGATATGAGTTCTTTAGGACTAGAGGAATAGATAAAGTGTACTTCTTCTTAGATACTACAATTTTATCATTAAATAAAAATAAAGAGATTATAAAAACAATGAAAGTATATGCAACCTCTGAACAAGAAGTTACAATGAAAAAAATATATTATAAAGCATATATGAGTAGAGCTGCTGAGAAATACTTCGATAATAAATTAATAGAAATGGGAATAAGTTTTGATGATATTGAATATGAAATTCCAGATGATGAACAAGACAAGCTTGCAAATATTGATTCACAAATAAGTGGAATAATTGATATTAAAAAGCATTCAAAACCATATATTACAACAATAGCTGAGCTTACTGCTGAGACAACAGGGGAAGTTAGTTCAAAAGCTATTTTGAATCAAATAAAAAGGGGGTAGTGATTGTGGCAAAAGTTGTTTTTTGGAGTCCAGAAATAGCCATGACTGGAGATACACATGCTATAGTTGCTGTTTCAGCAATAACAGGTATAAAGCATAAAGCAAAATGTTTGGTTATAAATGGATGTTTAAAATCAAAAAAAATAGAAACATCATTTACACCATACTACGAATTAAAAGAAAGTAAAGCTTTTTCAAATTCTAATATGGGTATGGGTGCAATAGTAAGACTAGTTACAAGTAATAGACTTACTGCAGATTATGTTAAAAATTATGCAAAACCTGTACTTAAAGAAAGACTAGATATTCTATATGGAATGTTTTCAGAAGATGCAGAGGAATGCGTTACTAATTTAACATATATAACAAGAAAAGCAGATGAGATATATGATATTGTATTTGTAGATTTAACAAAAGGTTCAGAAGAACAGTATATAAAAGATGTATTAGCAGATGCCGATGTAGTAGTATGTGTAGTAAATCAAGATGTTGTAAAATTAGATGAATTTTTTGAAAAAGTAGAAAATGATGAAATATTAAAAGGCAAAAACAAAATATTCGTTGTTGGAAATTACGAAGATAAATCAAAATATAATATATATAATATTAAAAATAGATTTAGGGTAAAAGAGCCAATATATCAAATTCCTACAAATTATCTGTTTTCAGATGCTTGTAATGATGGAGATATAGTAAATTTTATATATAAAAATATGAATGCAGATAAGAAAGACTATAATGGTAATTTCATAAATGAAGTTACAAATTTATCAGAAAAAATACTAGATTTAGCAAAAATTAGAGATTTATAGAATAGAGGTGGATAGTGTATGTCATTGGGTTTAATACTAAATATACTTTTAATACTCTTAATGACTACTTTTGTGGTAGGTGTTATATATTATAGAATAAAAACATCTAGTAAAGAAGAAGTAAAAGAAGAATTTCAAAGAGAAAGGGAAACATATAGCATTCCTAGTATGAAAGAATTCATAAAAAAACAATTTGATGAAATTACTAGAATGAATCTATATGATTTAGCTTTGTCAGAGGAAGAATTTGAAAGAAGAAAAAATGTAAAATATGAGTTAAAGAAGGCATTAAAAGGAGCAGGATATGCAGATGCAAGTGATAAAAAATATGTAAAAACATTAATGTTTGACTTGCTTAGAAATACATATAAAGTAAATGAATTAAATATAAATTATGCAATTCCTTTTGATAAGTTTGAAGAACTTAGTTCTCAGGATAAATTCGAAATATTAATGCATTTCTATAAAAAGGAATTTAAAGCTGAAGCATTAACTCAAATAATAACAAAATATGGACTAGACTATCCAAAATATGAATTTGATCCACAAGTTGCTTCTTATGTTATAACTGAAAAAGAAATAGATACAATATTTGCAAAAGAAATATCTCCTGACTTACTTACATTTGATGATAAACTAGAAATAGTCGTACAAAGAGTGTATCAGTTATATAAAGGATATAGCGTAGTAGATGATATAAGAGATATGAATATAGATGGTGTATCTGGTGGTGTATCTGGTATACCTCCTAACTTCTTAAATCAGGTAGCAGGTATGGATGATTATCTAGATCAAATGAAGGAAAGAAGAATACCAATGTCTTATGACTCAGTTTGGATATTCTATAAAGGTAAAGCTACTTATTTATCATTTTTATCATTTGGAAGTGAATCAGAACTTAAAAGAGTTTGTCAAAACATATATAAATATAACAATCCAGGTCAGTTATCTGAATCTGTAGGATATAAAGTAAATGAAATGAAAGATGGTTCCAGAGTTGTTGTTTTAAGACCTAATTTTTCTGAATCATGGGCATTCTTCGTAAGAAAGTTTGCACCACCTACTTTAATATCTGCAGAACAATTATTAATACATAAAAATAAAGAAAATGTTATTGAACTTCTTAAGTATCTAATAAGAGGAGCGAGGGTTACAGCAATTACTGGTGAGCAGGGTTGTGGTAAAACTACACTTCTAATGGCAATAATGAAATATTTGTATCCAACTATTACAATAAGGGTACAAGAAATGGCTTTCGAATTACACTTAAGAAAAATTTATCCATATCACAACATCTTATCACTAAGAGAAACTGAAACAATATCAGGTCAACAAGGACTTGATGTTCAGAAAAAAACAGATGGTGGTGTTAATATCCTAGGTGAGGTTGCAACTGATCCGGTTGCTGCATGGATGATTCAGATGGCACAGGTTGCTTCTAAATTTACACTATTTACTCACCACGCTAAAACATTTCCTAATTTAATTACAGCACTTAGAAACTCACTTTTAAAAATAGGTATGTTTAACTCAGAAGATGTTGCTGAAGTACAGGTTGTTAATGTTATAAACTTCGACATACATTTAAAAAGAAGTGTTGATGGAACAAGATATATAGAAAGAATTACAGAATGTATTCCTATAGAGCAAAAGTTTGAGTATAACGCAGATTATAGAAAAGAAAAAGACATGGGTAGAAAACTTGATAACTTCATGGATAATACAGTAGAATACTATAGGCATATGACTCAAAAATCACATTATACATATAAGAATATAATTGAGTTTAAAGATGGTGAATATGTATTTGCAAATCCAATTTCATTAGAAAATATAACAGCAATGAGAGAAAATATGTCACCTGAGGATGTCAAGGCATTTGATGAATTTTTAGATATCGCATGGAGGTGATGTATTAGATGGTAACATATATAGCATATGGACTTATAGGATTTTGTGCAGTTGGACTTTTAACGTTATTATTAATACTATTTTTCTTAAAGAGAAAGTATAAGAAAAACAAAGATCTATATACCAAAGATGCTATTGTAATAAAAAATAAGGCAAGAAAGTCTGATCCGTTTGATAGGTTATATCAACAAGTATATCTAATATTTACTAAAATGCCAATAATTAAATATTATACTAAAAAAACAAGATTAAAACTTGAAATGACCAATGATTATACAGAATATTTAGTTAGAAAACAAACTGGTAAAATAATGCTTACAGTTGTATTATTTGTATTTGTTGCACTATTCCTACTACTTAATCTAGTAAGTGACATTTATATGGCACTTATGGTAATAATAGGTATCTTAATAGTAGCAGAGAAAATAATAGACTTAAGAGTAAATTCAACTGCAGATAAAATATTAAGACAAATACCAGAAGCATTTACAGAGATAAGACATGCATTTCATGAACATGGAATGGTAGAAGAATCTTTTGATGCTGCTATAGATGAGCTTGGTGAAAAAGAAATAGTACCACAATTAAAAAAAATAAAAGAATGTCTACTTTCAAATGATCCCGAAATGGAACTTGAAAAGTACTATGATGTTGCACCAAACAGATTTCTTAAAATATTTGCTGGTATTTCTTATCTTACAATGGAACTTGGAGATAGAAAAATAGATGGTACATCAGTATATCTTAGAAACTTAAATAATATTTTAAGTGATGTTTATCTTGAAGTTTTAAAAAGAGATAAAATAAACTATATGTTTAGAAGTCTTACCGGTATTGCTGTAGCTCCCCTTTTATTTATAAAGCCGCTACAACAATGGGCAGAATCAAACTTTCCAGCACTTACTAATTTTTACAATAGTAGTTTTGGATTTGTAATGCAATCATTAATACTAGTATCAATCTTTGTATCTTATTTATTACTAAGAATAATAAAGGAAGATTCAGAAGAAGTAAAATATGATAGAGTTGCAAAAGTAAAATGGCAAGAAAAATTATATAAAAATCATATTATACGACTAATAGTAGATGCATTAAAGCCAAGAAAACATACAAGCAAAATGCTTAGAGTTACTCGACTCATAAAAAATACAAACTCGTATTTAACATTAGAATGGTTTTATATAAATAAACTTACAGCTGCAGTTATTGTATTTATCTTTTCAGTTA
This sequence comes from uncultured Clostridiaceae bacterium, assembly GCA_964593045.1. GTDB lineage: Bacteria > Bacillota > Clostridia > TANB77 > CAG-465 > JAOAHC01. The sequence goes on along the minus strand of CAZQJQ010000022.1, from coordinate 8,642 downwards.
TACTTATGTTTAATATACAAAGAATAAATATACAAGCTGTGTACAATAACGTAAGTGATGAATTTTTATCGTTTGGTAAATTATCAGATGAACAAGAAGAAGCAGCTGAAGCTCTAAACGAAAGAGATAAATCATATCTTGAAGAATACAAAGATAAAGAAGTAACAAAAGATGAACTTAGAGTTAAACTTACAGATCCATCAACAGGTGTAGTAGATGAATCTGAAGTAGAAAGAGTATATGAAAAGATAGAAACAGTAAAAAATGCATATCTTAAAGCATGGCAGTATCTATTATCTCTATTATTTGCATATATAGCATATACAATGCCAACACTTATTTTAATGCTTAGAAATAAAATAAGAGAAATGGAAAAAGAAAACGAGATAATGCAGTTCCAATCTATCATTCTTATGCTTATGTATATAGAAAGAATAGATGTACAAACAATACTAGAATGGATGGAAAGATTTTCATATGCATTTAAAGAACCAATAGCAACAGCACTTAACAATTATGAATCTGGTGCAATAGAAGCATTAGAGGATTTAAAAGAAAGTGTACCATATAAAGACTTTGAAAGAATAGTAGAACAATTAGAATCAGCAGTTGAAAGAATAACAATAAGAGCTGCATTTGATGAACTTGAAACAGAAAGAGGATACTACTATGAAAAAAGAAAAGAAGGAAATCAAAGACTTATTACAAAAAAAGTTACATATGGTAAAGTCCTTGGATTTACTCCAATGGTACTATTAATTGGTGGATATTTGGTAGCACCATTATTAATAGTAAGTATAATGCAGATGATGTCATATTTCTCACAAATGACATATTAACTTAGGTTATAATACCAAAAGGTATTTAACATATATTTAGAAATTTATATTTTAAAAGGAGGGAAAAAATATGGATAACGCTCAAAAAGCAATAATGATTGGTGTAGGATTATTTATAACAATCATAGTAATCGCAGCAGTAATGCTAATAACAGGTATAGGACAAGACATAATAAACAAAGGAACAAGTGAAGCAAGTAGTATGTCAGATAATTTAATTGCTCAGCTTACGTCAGAATATGATGGAACAACACTTACAGGTTCACAAGTTATACAAGCTGTAAAACAATATTACACTAGGGATAATTTTGGAGTATTTATTAAAAAAGGAAATAATATTTATAGTTTTGGTAAAGTTTCATCATTTACAACTTCTACAGCTACAACAGCGATAACTGGTACAGCAACAGCAATAGGTAAGATGACTACTTCTGGTCATGTTGCATATGTTCAAAATTCTGCAAAATATACTTCTAGTATAGTAAAAGATTCTTCTGGAGCAGTAGTGTACTTACTATTTACTAAAAACTAATCATTAACTAAAAAATATTCAAAAAGGTATATAATTAACTTTTTTAAAATGGTTATATACCTTTTTGTAATATATGTTTTAAAAAGTGTATGAAAAACCTAAGTATATTTTTTAAAGCATATACATGAAAGGTGGTGGATTGTGTGGAAGAGGGCAATTTTTTAAGAGCTCTTACGATTGGTGTTAGTATATTTGTAACCTTAGCGACAGTTACTACTGTTATTTTATTCTATAACTCATCAAGACAAATAGCAGTAACAGCTGTAAAAGGATCAACAGATATATCTTCTAAATATAGATCAGATATTGAAGAGTCGCTTACATCAAGTACAAGTGTTGATGCTATACAAGTTATAAACATATTAAATTACTTCTATAACGATTCAACTGTTAAAATTAATGTAAAGAGTGTTCATGACAACACAAGTGGTAGTCCTAGTATTGATAATACGGTGTACGAAGATATAAACAACAATAATGAAAGTCTATATAACAAAGTAGCAAAAAAAATATCATCTTTTCCAAACGCAAGATATGAGACAGAATATAATACTACAGATGATATACTAGAAATAAATATTTCAGCTACTTCACAAAAAATCTTAAATATTCCAGTTGAGGAAGAAGAGCCTGAGCCTGAAGTTGAAGAGTGGACACAAATAGATCAGGGAATAAACTATACTATGAATAACATGATAAGCAAAATAAACGAGTATAGTCCTTATATAGAACTTTATTATGATGGAGTTACGAGGTCAAGCAAAGAAATATTAAAGACTGATGTTGAGAATAAAGGTAGTGCATATTATTATAGCTATAAAATATATAAAAAAAGTAATGGATATAAAATAGATATATATAATATTACTAGTTTACCATATGAAACTAATAATGGAACTGCCACAACTCAAACAAATAAAACTTCAGATGAGGTAAGAAAGGCAATAAATACTACATCACTTTCGATTATAGAAATAAACGGACAATTATTTAATAACAAAACAAGTGCTTTAGGTTATTTAACATATTTAACTCATTCAAATAGCACTATTAGATTTGATTATATTTTATATATTCAGTCTACAACATCATTTCCTGCACTTGTTGTAAAAATTAGAAACTAAAAAAAGGAGGGTAAAAAGAAATGGAAGATGTATTACAAAGAGTATTTGCTGTATTAATATCAGTTATAATATTTTTCTTTTTACCATTATATATTTCTTTTGAAAAAAAAGATGATATATCATATTCTCTTGCACTTAAAATAACTAACAATTTTGTTGATAATGTCACAAGCAAAGGATATTTAACAAAGACTATGTATGATAAATTTGTATCTGATTTGGCAGCAAGTGATAACACATATGATATTAAGTTAGAACATATAACAAAAAAATATTATCCAGCAATTTATTTATATAAAATAACTTCATCAGGTGAAGAAAAGGTAGCAACTCTTGACTATATGTTATATAATACGAATATAACAGATGAAGGTACATATGATAGTCTTGGACTTCCAAATAGAAAAATAACGTATGAAGGGAAAGAATACAAAACAAGTGATGGTACACTTGTTATATCATATGATATGAAAGAGATAAAATATACTAAAGAACAGATCTTAGATGTAATAGATGATGATACAACAGAACCACTTATTTTAAAAAAGTCATCTAGCGATGAGACAAGCACTAATTTTTCAATGTATAGTTCTATGACTTTGCCATATATTCCAAGAACATATGGCACAAGAGTAACAGGAACAACAGATAAATATATAAATTTCTATACAATGAGTGTAGGAGATGAGTTTACTGTAATAATTCAAAATACAAATGTTACTATTGCATCATCATTATTTAATATGTTTACTCTTGGTGGAAATGAAGATACAAGTAGTAGAGTATATATAAATTATGGTGGCTCTGTAAAAGATGAGCAATATAAATATTTAAAATTTGAAGAAGAATGAGGTGGTAAGTAGTGGATTTTTTATCAAATAAAGCAATTATGATAGGAGTATCCCTATTTATAACTATAGCAATAACATCAGGTGTACTTTTATCAGTAGGACAGATAAAGAATATATATAAAGAAGTTTATGAAACTAATACAAATATAGATTTTGATGAATTTGAAAAATATGATAATGGTGAGTTTTTAGGAATTGATGTTAAAAATACTGTAAGAAAATATACTGGTAGCAATATAACATCAAGAGATACTTATACAAAAGATAACATTAAAATAATAATAATAAGTAGCGGAACTATAAAAGATTCAGATAAATATATATCAACTTTATCAAAAAATGGTGATAATATAATAATTAAATTTGAAAAAAAATAAATTAAAGAAGGTGATATAATGGAAGATTCAGCATTTGAAGCACTATATACAGGTGTTTACGTTATTATATTTATAACAGCACTATCAATAACTATATTTCTTTTTTCAACAATGGAAAAGTATTCAGAACTTGCATATGAATATCAAACAACTGTACAAAGTGGACAATTAATAGAAAACTTACCAACGTCTAATTATGAAATTTTAACTGGTTCGCAAGTTATATCATATTACTATAATTATATTGCAAAAGATAGATATAGTTCAACTACTAGCACTAGTTCTAGTGGTGAAAAAAATTATATAATAGAAATACATGATGGACCCGATACATATGGGTCGGGATCTTCTTTACCATATAGTAATTTAAAATCCGTTATAAGTTATGAAAAAAAGTATAAACTAGAATATATTAGTCAAAATGGTGATAATGTTGTAATAAATATAAATATACTAACTGATGAGTAAATTAATGGTTCTTTGATATAATTAAAAAGAAAGGAGAGTAGAGTAGTATATGAAAGATAATCTAAGTATGGTTATATTAATAATTTTACTTGTACTTGTTGCAGTAATGTTTCCTTTGTATAACTATTTTGAAAGACAAGATGATATGTCATATAATGTAGTACTTAAAGCAACAACTAACTTTGTTGATGAAGTATTAAATGCAGGATATGTTGATCAAGATATGTACGATAGATATACAACTCAACTTTCTTCAACAGGTAATATATATGATGTACAACTTGAGGCACATAAAAAGACAAAAGTAGCAACACCGGAAAATGAAAATAAATATACTGAAGAATCTAGTATAGATTATAACTCTCAAATTTTTCAAAGTGTAGAATCTACTACAGTTGAATCTGATTTAAATAGTAAAACTTTAATAGATGGAATATATAAATTAAATGAAGGTGATGAGTTCTATGTAAAATTAAAGAATGATTCTACTACAATGGCAGGCTCAATCTTTAATTTTATAGTTCCAACTTCCACAAAAGAAAGAATTAAAGTAAATTATGGTGGAGTTGTAAAAAACAACACATGGGCAAGTGTGGATGCAGATTTTTTGGCAAAGGAGACAGATGTAGTATACTTTTCAGTAAAAAGCACAAAAAGTCCTGATGATCCATATTATACAGAATCAGAGATTGTACATAATGATGATAATGGTGATGAATATTTAAAAAACATAACATCAACAGATATATATATAACACAAGGTGGAGTATATAAAATAGTTTTAGATAAGAATTTTAATAATTCTTCAAGTTCTGGATTTACTTTTTATTCTGCAGCAACAGGTGATTCAACGGAAACATTAAAAGTAGATAATACAAAAGAAGTAATATTAACAGAACCAGGAATAATAAACGTACATTATGGCTCAGCTGCAAATACAAAAGTATATATTGTAAATATAAAGACAGGAAAAAAAGTAGATTTAAAAATGATTAATTCAAATTATATTAGAGATGAATTAATAATTAGTTTAGAAAATAAATTTATGTGGGATAAAATGTGGGTAAATATGGCAAATAGTTCTCAATCATATTTTACTACAAATGGTACAACTACTGCTATAGATGGACAATATATGCAACTTGCAGGAGAAGAGGATGGAATACAAAGTGAAATAATTTTAGGAAAGCCAATGACTTATGATACATATACTATGCAAATAGCATTTAAACTAGATGAACCTACATCAGGTAGAGAAGAACATATATTTGGTAATCCTAATGCAGGTGGAGTTGGAATAATATATCAATATGTTGATAGAGAATATAAACTGGATTTTGAATTTAATAGAGATGCAACCAGTTTAGGATATAATCATTTTAAAATAAAATTGACTGAAGATGAAGTAAATAATCCAATTGCTGTAGCAGCTGTATTTGATTATAATGATTATACAAAAACAGTATTTTATATAAAAACTGTAAATGGATTATATATAATAAATAAAGATAAAACAGGTGGAAATATTGAGAAGTCTACTGTAAATGTAAGTGATAGAACTATAAAAAGAAGTAACAGTAGACTATCAATAGGAGTAAATCCTAATGCAAATGATTCAGAAGTGGATAATGGTACTAATCCTTATTATTTTAAAGGTAAAATATATTCAGCACAATTATATAAAAGAATGCTTAGTGAAACTGAAGTAAAACAAAATTTAAATCAAGCATTTACAGATATTGGAATATAAAGGGGTGAGAATGTGAAACTAACAGATTTGGCATTAGTATTTTTAGGTGTTACTTTACCTATAATAATAGTAGTGTATATAAACGTATCATTTAATATAAAAGCAATGGAACAAGAAATGTACTATAAAAAACTTATAGATACCGCAATATCATCTGCAACAGAATCAATGAAACAAGTTGAAAATACAGATAAAGAAATAGACTATGGATATTCTGGAACAGAAGATAAAAAAGTAAGTGTTAATGCGCAAGTTGCTGTTGATACATTCTTTGATTCATTATACAATAATTTTAATATAAAAGGAAACTCTTCGGCAGAACATTATTTACAGATGTTTGTTCCTGTTGTCGCTATAATAGACTATAACGGAGTACAAATTTCTTCAATAGAACAATTTAAAAAAAAGGAAAATGGAAATGAACAAACAGTTATAGAACATGTATTAAAGCCAAAAACCTATTATACATATTCATATAGTATATATAAACAGAATTCAACATATAAAATGATAGGAGAAGGAGAAGGAGAAAGTGCTCTAGATGGTTATGAACTTGTGTCAGCACATACAGTTGAATTTACAATGGATGATTATATAACACATAGAGGAAGTACATATAAAAGTGGTGGAACTGTAGTTAAAAATGAACTTACAGTAAAAGGTTTCTATATTTCAGATTCAAATAATAACTCAGATTTAGTAGGAGGAATTTCAAATTCATCACTTAAAAGAAAAGTTGTAAATAAACTAACAGAAATAAGAAAACAGATAATCGTAAATACAATAGAAGAGCAACTTGCATATGCAGTAAATAGGCATAACTCATATGCAAGAAGTGCAGGAATAACATATAACTTTACATTTCCAGCAACAACAGAAGAAGAACTATCAGATAGTGTAGACAATGTAGGAATTCTTGCATTTGTACAAGGATTATCAGTAGGAAATAAATATTTAAATACAAAAGCATATGGAGTATCAAGACTTGAGCTTGTTACAAGATACTATTTTTCAGTACCAAATGAAAATTCAAAATACAAAATGAATTTATATCATAAAGATGCAAACTGTCCAGAATATTTAAGATCAACGCACAATGGGGTAACACCAACATATGTTACATCAAAACAACAAGCAGCATCAGCAAGAATAAGTATGGCAGGTCAAATTTTGCAAGGATTCTATCCTTGCCCAGTATGTAATCCTTAAAAAGGTGGAGGTAGTGTATGGAAAACGAAGAAATTAAAAAAGAAGAAAATTTAAATGAAAAAAAACAAGAAGAAAGTAAAAAAACAAAAAAAGAAACAAAAGAAACATTTATACCAGCATATGAAAAGAAAAATGAACCAAAAAAGAAAAAAGAAAAAAAGAAAATAAAAATAAACAAAAAGTTGTTGGTTATAATTCTTGCATTACTTTTATTAATAGGAGCAGTAGTAGGAATATATCTATATGTAAATAGAATAGACTATTCAAAATATACACAATATGAAGAAAAAATGAATACATATGTATTTAATAAACTATATGACAATGGTTTGGCAACAACAGAAGAAACTGTTACAAAATCAGAAGCAATAAAAGTAATAATAGGCGTACTTTTAAATACATCTGACATAAGTAGGTTTGCATTTGATGAGGAAGAACCATATACAAATTCAATATGGATAAAATATGCAAAAGATAAAGGAATAATTGGACAAGATGAAATAACAAAAGAAAATCTAGATGATAAAGCAACATATGGAGATATAATCACATATTTTGTTACAGCAAAAACAGTATTACTTGATATAGATTTAGATACATCAACTACACCAACATACAAAAACATAAAAAAATTAGAGACAGGTCTAAGAGATTCACTTGCTGACTTAGTATCAACAGGAATATTAGAAAATAGTAAAGAAAAAATAAAAGTAAATAATAAAGCATGCAAAGGAATGTTAAATGAACTAGCAGTTAAAATTGCAGAAAAATATAGTACTATGACAGTAAACGGAGAAAAAATAAACATAAATCCAGAAAAAATACCAAGTAATGCAAGTGAATATCCATATACACTTGCAACAGTTGATAAAACAATATACGAGTATCCGTTTTTTACACAAACAGGAGGAACTACATCAGCAAATCCAATAAAAATATATTCATTTAAAAAAGAATATTATTCAGCAATAGGAGATATAGTAGAAAGCTACTATAATACAATACTTAACATAGATTATACCACAATAGATGCAACAAAATTTAAAAAAAGTATAGAAAAGAATTCAGTATATACATTAAGTACAGAAGAAGCAAATAAATATGTAGAATATGTAAAACAAAATAAAATAGTAACAAAAGGAAGTGCAAGTGCTCAGTTTCCTGTAGTCTACTTTGATGGTATAAATTATAGGGTAAGAACAAAAATAGATATAGAGGTTATAAGTTCAGACACAAATAAAAACTTATTTATATTTGATGAAGATTCAGGTAAAACAATAACATATAACGGAAGTAAATTTTCAATATATGTAGATTCAAAAATGTTAATGGGTACACAATTTGAAACATTGTATTTTTGTAATGAAAACTTTGCAACATCAATTTTAAGCAGTGATTCAAATATATCAGCAGAATAGAAAAAACAAAAATAAAATAAAAAAAGAACCCTGCTTATATAAGCAGGGTTAGATATTAGTTTGGAATAAATGCC
>CAZQJQ010000021.1:0-24099 GCA_964593045.1 uncultured Clostridiaceae bacterium | reverse complement strand
CATATGATTAGAGCAGATATACAGACTGAGGTTTCACCAATAGTTGGTAGCGAAAGACAATCTGAAGAACTCGTAAAATATTTACTGAGTGAATTTGAGACAGATCCTAAAAAAATATGGGAATCAAATATATTTGGAAAATCATTACATGAGCTTGTAAACGAAGGTCTTCACAATAAATTATATAGAATGCCAGATGAAGCTCAAATGAAATTACAAGAGACATTACAAAGAATAATAAATGAAGGAAGCGGAGGCCTAATTTGTATAATACTTTAGTGCGAAAAATATTTCTAAAATGGAGATAAATGATATATCTCCATTTTTTGATTTATGATGAATAATACATATAGTAAATTACAGATAAAAAACAAATAAATAACAAAAAAAGTTCTACCTTAAGATAATTTGAATAAATTATCTTGAGGTGTTATTTCATGTATAAATATATATTAAAATCATGTAGAAGAAGTATAATGATATGTATTTTATTTGTTTTGATTATTAATTCAAATAAAATATTTTCATCTAGTATTGATAAGGCGTATGTAGATATTACATCACCTAGTGCAGTTGTTATTGATTTTGAATCTGGTAGAGTATTATATGATAAAAATTGTAAAGAACAAAGGTCAATTGCATCTCTTACTAAAGTTATGACTAGTATATTATTAGTAGAATATTGTAGTATGGATGAAAAAATAGAAGTGCCAGCTGCAGCAACTTGGCAAGGAGGTTCAGAAGTAGGATTAAAAAAAGGAGATATTGTAACAGCAAAAGCTTTGCTTTATGGTATGTTGCTACCATCTGGTAATGATTGTGCATATACTGTAGCAATACATATAGCTGGAAGTATTGAACAATTTGCAGAACTTATGAATAAAAAAGCAAAGGAAATAGGAGCATTAAATAGTAATTTTGTAACTCCACATGGTTTAGATATTGAAGGGCAATATTCATGTGCATATGATCTAGCCGTTATAATGAGATATGCACTTAAAAACAAGTATATAAATGAAGTAGTAAATACGGATAATATACAAATAGATTTTGGATCATTTACAAAAACTTTAACCAATACAAATCGACTGTTAAGAACATATGCACCAGTAGATGGTGGTAAAACTGGATATACTGCTGATGCAAATAGATGTTTAGTAACATCTGCTACTAAGGATGATTTAAGAATAATATCTGTAGTGCTTGGTGCAGAGACTACTGATAAAAGATTTAATGAAACCAAATTATTACTAGAAGAAACTTTTAAAAGATATAAATTAAGAGATGTATCATGTTATATGAACTGGTATGTAAATATACCAGTAAAAAAAGGTAACGTTAAATATTATGAAGATAAAATAAGTAAAAGTATGAAAGTTGCACTTACGGACTATGAATATGATAATATGTATGTAAAACAAGATTATTTAAGCAATATAGATGCACCTCTTGATATGAATACATTAATTGGGAATGTGGGTATTGTTATAGAAGATGAAGTTATATATAGTGAGGATATATATTTAAAGTATGATATTACGAAAAATAATTTGTTTGATTACTTAAATATGGGAATTTTACATATGTTTGATTCAAGAAGTAAAATATAGCATGCAAAAACTGTTGAAAAAAAATATTTTTTAGTATATAATCATAAATAAATGAGGTAAATAAAATGGTAGAAAAATCATGTAAAAAAGGATATAAACTGAAGTTATATATAGAATCCATGTTGTATGTAATACTAGTATTTTTGGTTATATTTTTAAATATATATGGAAATATATATATTAGAATGTTGCCTATTCTTTTTATACTTGGAATTATAGGGAAAACAGTATATGATAAGCCGATTATTACATCTATATATGGCTTTTTAGTATCAGTTGTCCTTATGAAATTGCATGGAGGATATACTACAGATCAAAACATATATTTTAGCATATATAATATGGTGTCAATATCACTTGGGGAGATACTCGGTATATTAATATATATAATTATGGGAAAACAAAATTTAAAATGTGATGATATTAATAAAGACAATAGGAAAATAAATGAAAATGAAAGTGAAAATGAAGAAGAAAAAGACAAAAATAATAAGAATATTCATAAAAAAGAACTAGTTTTTACATGTATTGCTATTATCATTATTTCGATAGCCCTTCAAACATATGCAAATGGTAATATTATAGAATATAATGATAAAAAATCTAAAATTTTAAGTTATGTTAAATCTAATTATCTAAATAATTTAAATATACAAAGTATTAATGATAAAAAAAGTATGTATTCTAAAGGTACATATATAATATTTTTAAATGATAATATAGGAGAAGAGTATAAGTTTGCTATTGATAAACAAAATAATGTTATAGATGGATATAAGAGTACTTATGAGGATTTATCATCTTTTGTTATAAATAGCTTTAATGATTTTTTAAATTCACATGATTTAATTAATAATATATATCAGAATAATTATGAAAACTATATCATTAATATAGAAAATAGTAATAGTAAGTGGAAGATAATATACGAAAAAAATGCACATATGTTAGATGATGACACGTTAATACAAATTTCTAAAGAAATAAGTGATATACTAAATGAAATAAAAGAGTTTGAGTATTATAGCTATATAAATGAATTTGATATAACTATAATAAGTGAAGAGTTGAAAAATATTAAATACAATTATGTACAAGCTAGCATTTACACAAATGAATTTAATGAAGATTATGAATATATATATAATAAATTAAATGAAGAATATATAAAATAATATGTTTTGGAGGTTAAATTGAGACTAGGGCATAGAGAAAAAAGATTATCGTTGATGTCGGATATTATTGTTTTTTTGTTGGTTTTTCCTGTTATAATAGTATTGCTTAATGCTATATCTACTAACATCTTTACTATTGATACATCAGCAGAAGAAGTTTTGCATTTATCAAAAGAAAATAAAATATCAGAACAAGAGATAAGTATAAATGAAAAAATAAATAATATAGAAGAAAAGTACGGTATAAAAATTGAATATGGTACGGATACGAAATATCTAGCAAGTAATGTTTCTGCAACTACACTTGATGATTTAAATATTGTTAAAAATAATATAAATATACTAGAAAATGCTATATCAAAATATCCGGAAGAATTTTTTAAAATTTTTAACAATACTAATTCGAAGTATTCTTTAACTATTATACTTCTTGATAGCTTTTCTGATGATAATATTGCACTTGCTTCAAGGAACAACTTAAACGAGTATAAAATATACATAAGTAATGATGCTAATTTTGAAAGAAGTTTTCACCATGAGATGTTTCATATAATTGAATATTATATGAGTAGTATCAGTACAAATACTTTGTTTGATGATTGGTGTATGTTAAATCCATCAGGATTTAACTATGATAGTGATTTATCAAAACTAGATGCAAATTATGTGTATTCTTTAAATGTAAACAGTGAAGATTGGTATTTTGTAAGTAAATATTCTAAGACATCTGAAAAAGAAGATAGAGCAGAACTTTTTGCTGAAATTATGGTAAGCGATAAGTTAAATAAGTATTTTGAAGAAAATAATAATCTAAGAAAAAAAGCTGATTATTTATGTAGTGTTATTTCTTCATACTTTACTTTTAAAGATGAAAACAGCGTATATTGGTTACGATATGAAACATTATAATAAATTTGTATTAATAATGTTACAAATTAACTGTATTGTTTGAAATTTTACTGTTTATATGATATAATTCCAAATACGAGAAGACAAATTAAATTTGGAGATGAGTTTTATTGGATAGCGGTTTTTTTAATATGACTAAAAAAAATATAATAAAATATATTATTTTTGTAGTATATGTTACTGCTTTGTTTACTTGCTTTTCACACATATATGCAATTGATGATTCTTTGAATATAACTGAGAATAGTAAGGTTTCAGAGGAAACATACAATATGATAACTTCGGTAATATCAGATATAAAATCAGATATTAATGAGATAGATAAAAAATTAGAAAATTTAAAGAAAAATGAAATATATATAAATTATCCAGCGGTTAGATTAAACGTTGATACTCCTGTGTTGGGGTGAGTAGATATTACAAATTCAAAATTAAAAATAAAAAAGGATGTATCTACTTCTGATATAGTAGATGGTTATTCTATAAAAGATATAATTCAATCAAACAAGATAAGAGTGCCAAGTTTTACATCAACTTCCATTGTTGTTATAACAAGGCAGATAGATATTGATGAGAATATGTTGGTATCTGATGCAAATACAGTTTTATCTAAATTGCTTGAGTATAGATCAACTGTGAAAGATGTTAATAGCTTTGTAGACACAGAGATAAATAAGATAATATCAAGCTATATTGACAAAACTAAAAAAGATAAACTAAGTAAGATACAAAAACAACTTAAAAATATAGAAAAATATAATAAAGAGATGTCAAATAAAATAAATGAGCTTTCGTTTGTAAATTATATTAATATTTCTAATATAGAAGAAATGCAAAACACTTTTTATACTAGATATTTAGATTTAAAAGAAAAAGCGGAATATTTAGATATGGGTAATGAAGATTTGAATAGTTTAGTAAAATATGTACAAATTTTAGAAGTAGATGTTGTAAATTTTTCATATTATATAGACTTAGTATATGATGATATAGATGATATTGATAATGTTTCAAATGATAATATACTTGAAATGTTAACTAATATACAAAACAAAATGCAAAACCAAATAGAATATGTAACTAAGTATAAAGATACATCATATTATTATGAAACATTTAATGTAAGCAAAGAAGAAGATATGGTTAAATATAACACAACGTCAGATGATATATTAAATAATATGAATCAAAGTCTTGAAGCTGTGAGTATATATATAGAGCAAGTTAAAAATAGGACAGAAAACTCAAATGAAATGAATCAGTTAGAAAGTAATATGTCTGCTAAGAATTCTACCATAGTTTCTGAAGTAAATAGAATATATAAAGATTTCTTAGAAAAAGAATTAGATTATATAAAGGATAATATAGAATTACTGAACTCAGAAAACACAAATAATTTGGAGCTAATTTCAAAATATACAACTATTGATATAGCACAATATATAAATTATACGTATAAAACATTACAAGAAAGTATAGATGATATACAAAATAAATGTAATGAAAATAGTAATGTATGTTTAGAAAATACAATTAATAGTTATATAAAAATTAATACTAAACTACTTAAAACAAATATTGATATAACAAAAATATATAATGATAATATATCAAAATATAGTAATTTAGATAGAAGCACGAAATAAAGAAGATATAACGTCATAACGATACAATGACGTTATATCTTTTATAGGAGGTATGTATGATATTAGAATTAAAAGAAGTCTCAAAAGTTTTTAAACTTAGTAAAAAAGAAGATTATATAGCACTTAATGATGTTAATTTGTCTTTTGAAAAGGGTGAGTTTGTATCTGTTGTAGGGCCTTCAGGAAGTGGTAAATCTACATTACTTAATCTTATAGCAGGTCTTGATTTTCCAACAGGTGGAGAGCTCGTAATAGGTGATAAGAGTTCTAAAAAATTTAAAATGAAGGATTGGGATAGATACAGGAAAAACAATATTGGGTTTATATTTCAAAATTTCAATTTAATCGAACATTTAACTGCTATTGAAAATGTAGAAATAGTCATGAATCTTATAGGTATTAGCTATTTAAATAGGCGTAAAAGAGCAATGGAATTACTAAAAAAAGTAGGTTTAGAAAATCATATGTATCATAAGCCATCAGAACTATCTGGAGGTCAAAAACAAAGAGTTGCAATTGCTCGTGCCCTTGCAAATGATCCCGATATAATACTTGCAGATGAACCAACGGGAGCATTGGATTCAAAAACAGGAAAACAAATTATGGAACTTATAAAATCAATAGCAAGTGATAAATTAGTTATAATGGTTACACATAACGAACAACTTGCAAATGAGTATTCTACTAGAATTGTTAAAGTAAAAGATGGTAAAATAGAAAGTGATAATAATATAAAAGAGGCAATAACTAATAATAGAAAATCTAGCTTATCTAAAAAAGATAAAGTAATGTCATTTTTCGAAGCATTTAAGTTGTCAATAAGAAATATGGCTAAGAAGAAAGGAAGAGTTGCTATAACCACTACGGCAGGATGTATTGGTATAATTGGTTTTACTTTAATAACAGGACTTGGTAATGGTGCGAATATATATATTGATAAACAATTAAATAAATTTGCAACAGCAAATGTATTAGTGTTATCTAAAACTATAAGTGATGATAATAATGACAGTCATGACAGTAGTAATAATAAATATACAAAAGATTATAGTGATTTTGATAATATTTTAAATGATGAATATATTAAAGAAAATATATCAGTACTAAGAAAGCACATATCTATTACTAGTTTAATAAATGTTAATTTGAATACAGATAATTTAGAAAATACAGAGAGTATAAATGGCTTTAGTTTTTATTCACTTGCAGATGATAATAATTTAGATTTTTTAAAAGAAAATATACAAGGAGATATTCCTGTAGAAGGTGAAAATCAATTATTATTAAATCAAGCATCCGCAAGAAAAATACTAAATAAATTAAATGAAGATTCAAACGATATAACAAAAGTAATAGGAAAGACTATAACTTTAACAATAAACATTGGACAAACTAATTTAAAATATGATAAGGAATTTAAAGTAACAGGTATTGTAAATGAAATTGATCTAGGAATTCAAAATATATATATAAGGTATTCAGATATTGAGAATTGGACACAAAGTATTAATTTAGGAGATAAAACATATTATGATTATTTAACAAGCCAAGCAGCAACATACGAAATTGTTGTTTCAGATGTAAATAATACAAAAGCTGTAGCTGACTATATAAATGACAAATCTAATGGTGGAGTAGGAAAAATATCTCTTATGTCATCAAATACACAAAAAGTTGGAAATCAAGCATTAAATATAGCAATTGTGGTAAAGCAAATATTTGCTCAGGTTATATTAATTGCACAAATAGTTATTAGTATATTTATAATAGTAGCACTTGTTGTATCAGCCATTATGACTTCTATTGTGCTATATTCAAGTATTGTTGAAAGAAAAACAGAAATAGGAATAATAAAAGCTGTTGGCGGTAGAAACAAGGATGTTATACGAATATTTGAAAGTGAAGCAATGCTTATGGGTATTCTTTCGGGAGTTTTTGGAATTATAATATCATTTGTACTTGCACCTATACTTGAAAAAGTCATATCAAATATTCTTAATATAGACTTGCCAGGAATAATTACTATACCAATTTCAAAAGTACCATTTACAGATATAACTTTTCCATTTGCAACCATTATTGTTATAATATTGTTTAGTACTTTGGTTTCCTTTATAGCTGGTTATCTTCCATCTAGAAAAGCTACAAAAATGCAAGTAATAGATGCATTAAGAGATGAGTAGGGGGTTTAAAATGCAAAAAATAGATATAAAATCAAAAACATATAAAATGAAAAATGAAAATTTTAAAGCTCTAGATAATATAAAATTTGAGTTAGGAGATAATGGTATAGTATGTGTTCTTGGACCATCAGGAAGTGGCAAAACAACACTTATGAACATAATGGGAGCACTGGATAGTGATTTTGATGGAGATGTAATAATAAATAATAAATCTTTAAAAAATGCAAAGGGTAAAGATTTAGATAATTACAGGAAAAATACTATTGGTTTTGTATTTCAACAGTTTTTTTTAATAAACAAGTTTTCTGCTTTTGACAATGTAAAAGTAGCTCTTGATCTTTCAAACAAAAAAAGAAAAAAAGAAAGAGTAATGGAATTACTAAAAAAAGTAGAAATGGATAAGTTTACAAAAAGAAAAGTAAATCTATTATCAGGTGGACAAAAACAAAGGGTTGCAATTGCTCGTGCTCTTGCAAATGATCCTGATATAATACTTGCAGATGAACCAACAGGTGCATTAGATAGTAAAATGAGTAATGAAATAATGGAATTATTAGAAAATTTATCTAAAACTAAACTTATTGTAGTTATAACTCATTCACGAGAATTAGCAGATAAATATGCAGATAGAATAATAACAATGCAAGATGGAAAGATACTTTCGATAGAAGACAATAAAATAAAACAAGAAGAGAATAATAAAAATGATGAGATAGAAATAGAACACAAAAATGACAAAAAGCAAGTAAATTTAAGTAGTAGTAACGAATTAAAAAAATCAAAAATGTCATTTTTTAAGGCATTTATATATTCTTTAAAAAACATGTCAAAGAGAAAAGCAAGACTTATAGCTACTGCTATAGGAATGTCAATAGGCATAGTTGGAATAGGTCTTGCACTTGCTCTTTCTAATGGTACAATGGATATAGCAAAAGCTCAGGTTGAGAGTTTGGCCCCTATGAATTTAGTTACAATAACTCCAAAAACGAATAACGAAGATGAAAATGAATTAATTAGTAATATGAATAGTGATGAAACTGACTTGCTTGAGTATTCACAATTAGAAAAGATTAAGGCATTAAATGAGAATATAACACATTTTTGGTCAGTTCCTGTATTTGCATTTTCAAAAGGATTCTTCAGTGAAACATCATTAAGTGAAGAAGATATAAAAACCGTTGATTATGAAGACAAATCATTTATGATGCAAAACGGATTAGAACCATATGAAAATGTAGGAGGTAATCTTACACTTGGCAATGCACCAAAAAATAAAGATGAGGTTGTTATATCACTTAATACAGCAGATTTTCTTTTAGGTGATAATAGTAATGTTAAAATAGAAGATTTGATCGGTAAAGAATTATATGTAAAATTTGGACCTATGGAAAAAATGACTAGTGATTCTGATAAAAATAAAATACTAAAATTTACTATAGTTGGTATAACATCTTTTAATACACTTGAAAATACTGTGTATCAGATGTCTACTGATACATTTGAATTATATCAAGAATTATATAATGAAGATAAAAATAATTTGAAGTTATCTGAAACTTATTTATATTTAAATAATAATTTAACAAAAGATGAGATGTTAGATATAATTAATAATTTAAATAATAGTCAAGATGAGTTTAAATTTACGTCAACTGCAGAATCTATCATGTCAAATGTAGAGAAAGTATTAAATGTTGTAAGAAATGTATTAATAGGATTTTCAAGTATTTCTGTATTAGTTGCAATACTTATGATAGGCATAGTTATATATATATCTGTTATTGAAAGAATATCTGAAATAGGAATACTAAGAGCAATAGGAGCAAGAAAAAAAGACATATTAAATATATTTATTTCTGAGTCTGTTATAATAGGACTATTATCTGGTATAATTGGAGTTGGAGTAACAAAATTATTATGTGAAGGTATAAATAATATAGCTGTTACTTTAATGAAAAGCTATGGACTTTCTATGGGAAATATAGGTATAGCAAAATTAAGTGATATATCAGCACTTGGTATTCTTTTAGTTTGTGTTATATTATCTATAATAGCAGGAATAATACCTTCGTTAAAAGCAGCAAAGATGGATCCTGTAAAAGCATTAAGAAGGAGTTAAAAATATAATAGAAAATAACAGAGAAAACAGTTACTTTATCTGTTATTTTTTTTAATAACCAATGAAATTTACTTTTACGTAAATCTGTAGTATAATATATGCATCTTAATAATGCTAGGAGATAATTGTATGTTAAAATTAAAAAGTTATGATTTAAGAAAAATAGAAAAGCCAGCAAGATATGTTGGAGGAGAATATGGACAAGTTTTAAAAAACAAAGAAAATGTATTATGCCGTGTATTGCTTGCAAGCACTGATATTTATGAATATGCTATGAGAAAATATGAATTAAGAAAGCTATATTCATATATAAATTTAAGGAAAGATACATGGTGTGAGAGAGTATTTTTTGTTAAAAATGATTATATTAAACTGATGACTCAAAAAGGTATTGGCCTATATGCATTAGAATCAAAAGATAGTATAAAAGATTTTGATGTTATATTTTTTAAAATAAATAACATATTAGATAGTTTTAAATTATTAAAAATGTTAGAGTTAGGTAATATACCGATTATTGCTAAAGATAGAGGGAATGAATATCCTTTAGTAGTAGTTGATGCTTCTAATTTGAGTAGTGCAAGTGCATTAGATATTTTTGCAGATGTTATTTTAACTAAAGATTTAAAATACATGTACAATAATATAATAGATGCATATATATTAAATAAGGTTAAGAATAATACAAGTAATATAAACGATACTAAAAAACAAGTTATAAATTCTATACAAAATATAGATATAAATAAAGATAATCAAACATCTCCTTTAGATAGGTATGAAAATATTAATATACTTGATTCTAATATATATCTTTCTGAAGATTGTATAGATTTAGAACTTTTTTCTAATGGATTATATACCAAAAGACAAGTCCAGGATGTTATAAAAGAATTGTCAGCATATATAGATTATACAGGAAAAAATGTTATTTCGTTTTTACCTATAGATAGCACTAAATATTTAAATTATGAATTATTTAAACTTGAACTTTTAAATTTAATTGATAAAAAAGGTGTTAAACTTTCTACTAAAACTATAAATTATAACGATATTGATCTTGACTTCTTTAAGCGAACTAAAATAGCTAAAAATACCAAAGTACAGTTTAACATATATGCTTTAACTGATAATTTGAGAAAAAAATATTATTCTGAAATGAGCGAGTCAGATATTTTTAATATTATTTCATTCTTGTATGCAAATAATGTAAGACATTTAGAACTTTTAACATATATTGGATTTAATGATGAAAAAAAAGAAGATTTGGATAATGTGATATATTTAATAGATAAAATAAAAAGAATTTGTAGAGATGAAAATAGATATGATACAAGTGATATTGATATAATAGTTAGAGTTAATGTATATGATTATGATGTTTTAAACTGTGCAAATACAGATATTAATAATAACATAAGTAAAATACAAGAAAAAATAGAGTATATAAAAGAATTACTTAAGAAAAAAGGTATAAGATGTAGAGTCCAAAATATAAAAGAGATAGTTGCAGTTAAGCTTTTAAATGACTTAGGTAAAGAGGCGGGAAATGAAATAATAAATATATATAATGAATTTAATAAATCAAATGAATATACGAAAATTAGTTATTATGATATTTTAACAAAATATATTGTTAGTAATAACATTAATTTAAGGGGAATGTAGTATGTCAGGTATTAGTATAACAAATAGGGAGCTTAATTTTAAATATGATGTAAAAGAAAAAATAGAATGTGGAATAGAATTAAAAGGTACAGAAGTTAAATCAATAAAAGCTTCTATGTGTAATTTAAAAGACAGTTTTGCTGTTATAAAAGAAGGACAGGTAATACTTAAAAATATGTATGTAAGTCCTTATGAAATGGGAAATATAAACAATGTGAAACCAACTAGAGATAGAATATTACTTCTTCATAAAAATGAGATATTAAAAATGATTGGATATATAAAGCAAGGTGGATATACTTTAGTTCCCGCAAAAATATATAGTAAAGGTAGAATTATAAAACTAGAGCTTGCTATATGTAAAGGTAAAAAGCTATATGATAAAAGGGAGACTTCAAAAGAAAAGGATGCTAAAAGGCAAATTAACATATTTAAAAAGAATTAAAAATGGAGGGAATATTTGTGACAAAAAAAGGCTTTTCAATTGTTCTTGTAATTATAGCTATCATGCTTATGGTTATAGTTGGTGGAGCAATTTTACTTACAGTTGGTGGTGACAGTCCAATGGATTCTACAAAAGAAGTAGCATTTAAGAGTGATATAGTTATGTATAATGATGAATTATTTGATTATATAAAAAGTATGCAAGAAATATATGGAGAAGAATATGATTCTAAATTATTAAATGTCACTAAGTCAGTAGCTACATATAATAATGAACCTATAGAAGGTATAAATGGTATATCAGATATAATTAAGTCAATAAAAGAAGATGATTCAAAAAACTATGCTATTGTTTCAGGAAGTCTAGTCTATGTTGGAACAGATTCAACTAAAATGCAATGGGCTAACAATACTGGGATTATAAACACAAAATCAACCGCACCTCTTCTTGCAAAAGGTATGACTCCTGTAAAATATGAGCAAGGTGAGTGGATAGATACTAAAGCATCAGATAAAGATTGGTATGATTACGCTAATAAACAATGGGCAAACGCAAGAACAGAAGATGGATCTATGTGGGTCTGGATACCAAGATATGCATATAAAATTGAAAATTCTCATTCTGATAGTGAGCAACAAATAAGTATAAAGTTTTTACAAGGAACAGAAAATGTAGTTGAGACAGGATATATTGTACATCCTGCATTTAAATATGGAAAAACAGAACTTACAGGAATATGGGTAGCAAAATATGAAGCAAGCGGTACAACAAATAACATAAGTATAAAACCAAATGAGCAGGCTATAAATAATGTTACTATTTCAGAGGCATTTAATGCGTGCAAAAATATAGAAAGTATAAATGGTGTAAAATACGGTTGGGGAGCAAGTGGTGCAGGAATTGATACTCATCTTATGAAAAATACAGAGTGGGGAGCAGTAGCTTATCTTGCAAATAGTATATATGGAGCTAATGCAAAACTGAATTCAAACCTAACTAACTACACGGGTGGAGGCATATCAGATGCATATATAGATAATACATCTCAAAGTACTACCTCAAATGTTTATGGAGTATATGATATGTCAGGTGGATCAAGTGAATATACTTCTGCATATGTATATTTTGAAAATAACGATGAAACAAATGATAATGAAGAAGAAAATAAAACAAACAAAAATTTAAAAAATGGAAATGCTATTGTAGAAGCAGATGAAAAAAATAAGCAAATATATTTATCGGATATGAATATTCAAGCAAAAATATATTCTGCATGTATTAGTAGTTATGGAGATGCGTTATATGAGACTTCTAATGGAGTAAGTGGTGATTATGCATGGTATGATTCATACATATCAATGCCTTATGAAGATGAACCTTTTTTTACTAGAGGTGGAAGTTATAACAAAACAGATAAAACAGGACTATTTTCAGTTGTTCCAAGTGATGGTAAAGAAAGTAGTTATATCGGTTTTAGACCTGTACTTTTAGTAGGTCTTGCACTTTAAAGATAGAGAAATCTATCTTTTATTTTTCACTGTTATTACTATTTGTAGTACTACTTTGAGAACTATTTTTAGGACATAATGAATTATATGAAGCCATTGATGTTAAATTTTGTCCAAGCATGGTAAAAAAGCCTCCTACAACTGAGATTTCAGTGATACTTAAATCTTTTGCAATAAAGATGGAAACAATACTAGATAAAGCTATGATACTGCAGTCATTGCTTATAGAACTATTATTACAATTGTTGGTATTTGTAGAATTTGTATTATCTAAAGTACTCATATAATTTAACTATTACTAGTAATTACAACACCAATTGTAATAAGATGTTCTGCACATTTACAAGGAAGACATATTCTTGTATCATGATTTGTAAAAATTAATCGTATAACAGAGTATGATCCATTTTGTATTATGACTGTACAAAAGTTTTGATTACATGAAATCACATTTAAATAGTATCCATTTTTAAGAGATATACTTTGAGAAGTATCGCTAATAGAAACATTTTTTTGATAGGTTTCTTTACAACATTTACCACATATTGTATCAGTTATATTAAAATTTGCTATAAAGTTATTCATAATATCACATCCTAAACTTTTAATCTATATCAATATTACAACAATAATTTTCTGTTGGACAAGTAACAAGGATAGCACAAATACTTAGTATATATGTACCACATTGACAAGGTAAGTTAAACACTCTAGTAAGCCTTGTATTTTGGCTACAATTTGGAATATTAAAATTAGTAGGTGAAAGTAAAATATCATTTTCTAGACGTATTGTAGCATATGTAGAAGTACCAGATATAAAAGTAAGGGTATAACCAAATTCAAGTTCAATCGTTGTATTTGGAGTTAAATTTGTATATGTATTGGTTTGAGTTCTAGAAATACCACTTTCACATATTTGTTGTGATATTTGTAGACTGTAGCAGCAAGAATCGTTCATAATCCACCTCATATTAATTATTCTTTTGTATATAATATGTGTATAAATTAAAATTGTGTAATATGTTTAACATAATATTATAATTAATCTAAAAACATTGATTTTTACCTTTCTTTATGGTATTCTTTATGTATATTAATTAGTATTAAAAAAAGAAAGTAGGAAATAATATGTTCAAATGTGGATTCGTTGGAATAGTAGGGAAACCTAATGTTGGTAAATCAACTTTACTTAATAAATTAGTAGGATATAAAGTGAGTATAACTGCTCCAAAGCCTCAGACAACAAGATTTAATATAAAAGGAATAATTACTTCTGATAAATCGCAGATAATATTTGTAGATACACCAGGAGTCCATAATCCAAAGCACAAACTTGGCAAATACATGATGGAAAATGTGGACAGAACATTACAAAATGTAGATGTTTTAATATATTTAGTTGATGCAACTAAACCAAGGCTCGATGATATATCTAAAACAACTATTCAAAATTTAATACAATCTAGAAAAAAAATAATACTTTGTATTAATAAAGTTGAAAAGGTTGATAAAGCACAAGTATTTAAAATAATTGATGAGTATGATAAGTATATTAAAACTTTAAACTATATTTTTACAGATATTATTCCAATATCTGTATTTAAGGGTACTAATTTAGATATATTAATTTCCACTATAGAAAACAACTTGCCTATTGAACAAATGTTATACTCTGAAGAAGATATAACAGATTTAACTGAAAGAGAGATAGTAGAAGAAATAATAAGAGAAAAAGCACTGAAATATTTAAATGAAGAAATACCACACGGGATTAATGTAAGTGTTAATTCATTTAAAGAAAGAAAAAACAAAAAAAGTGAGCAGATATATGATATAGATGCAGATATAGTATGTGAAAAAGAATCTCACAAGCCAATTATAATAGGAAAGAATGGGGAAATGTTAAAACAAATAGCAACTAGTGCAAGAGTAGATATTGAAAACAATTTAGATACTAAAATAAATTTAAAGTTATGGGTTAAAGTAAGGCCTAATTGGCAAGAAAATGAAAATTATTTTAAAAATATAAAAAACAAATAAAATAAATAAAGAATGTAAATATAAATAAAAATAGGTAATAAAATAAAAGATAATATTGTTAGTGTATAGCAAGTTATCTTCTACATACAATATTACTAGGTGATAGTTATGTATGAAAATATTGCTTGGAAAAATTTTGAAAAAACTGGAAGTCTAGAAAGCTTTGTAGAATATAAAAAAATGATGGAATTAAGAGAACAAATGAAATATGATAAATTAGATAAATTTGAAGGTGTAATATATGAAATTAATAAAAGTAAAGGGGATAATAATTAAAGAAGTAGCATATAAAGATAATGATAAAATAGTGACAATACTTACTGATGAATTGGGAAAGATATCATGTATGGCAAAAGGTGCTAAAAAGACAAATAGTCCTATATTGGCAAGTTCACAGTATCTTGTATATAGTGAGTTTATTTTATCTAAATCAAAAAGCTTTTACTATATTAATTCAGCAAGTCTAATAGATAGTTTTTATGATTTAAGAATTAATTTTGATTTACTTGAAGTTGCTTTTGAAATAACAAAAATTGTAAATTATATAACAGATGAAAATCAGGACACATCGAAAGTCTTAAAGCTTTTATTAAATACTCTTTTTGTTATAAAAAAAGAGTTAAAAGATCCTAAGTTTGTAATTGCAATTTTTAAAATAAAATTATATTCTTTACTTGGCTTTTCTACTAATATATCTAAATGTAATATATGTAAAAATGATTTTGATAATATTATA
Source organism: uncultured Clostridiaceae bacterium (assembly GCA_964593045.1). Classification (GTDB taxonomy): domain Bacteria; phylum Bacillota; class Clostridia; order TANB77; family CAG-465; genus JAOAHC01. The sequence continues at coordinate 8,060 of CAZQJQ010000021.1, read as the reverse complement.
TATTATGATTATGTGAGTAATGTATTTTTGTGCAATAAGTGTAAGAAGGAAGATAATATAAAAAGGTATATAAAATTGTCAAAACCTGCAATGCTTGCTATAAATTATACTATTTCTAACGACATTAAAAAAGTTTTTTCATTTGATTTAAAAGACAATGCTAAGAAAGAATATATAACATTTGGACAAGTATACTTTGATACATTAACAAATGATATATAAAGTATTGCAAAAAAATATAAATATGGTAAAATATATTTAATACGGAGGGATTTATATGAAAAAAAATATTTTTAAATTTTTATCTGTTATACTAATTGCAACAAATATAGTAATGCTTATCATCGTTATAAACTTTGGAATAAGTAATAAAAAACTTAAAAATGAAGTAAATGAATTAAAAAATAATAGTTCTGTTATAACAGAACTTCAACCTGAGATTATAACAGTTGAGCCAGATCCTGCATCACTTTTACCAGATGCTAGCAGTAATTAAAAATAGTAATAAAAGCGAAAAATAAATAAGAAAGAGACGTTAATTTTTATTTAACGCCTCCTTTTTTTACTCTACAGTAACAGATTTAGCAAGATTCCTTGGCTTATCAATATCACAGCCTCTAAGTTTAGATGTTTTATATGCTATTAATTGAAGACTAGTTACTACTAATAAACTCTGAATAAATTCTGTTGTTTGATCTAGATCTAAAACAATATCACAAAAATCATTTAGACTTTCTTTTGATTCATAAAATTTATTTATAAGAGAAGAAGTAGTTATAAATATTACAAAAGCACCTCTTGCTTTTGTTTCTTTTATATTACTTACAGTTTTTTCAAATAGATCTTCATCTGTTGCTATTGCTATGACAGGAGTACCTTTTTCTATAAGAGAAATAGTACCATGTTTAAGTTCCCCTGCCGCATATGATTCACTATGCATATATGATATTTCTTTTAGTTTTAAAGAGCCTTCCATACATATAGCACTATCAATTCCTCTTCCTATAAAGAAAAGATCATCTTTTTCAAATATGCTAGTTGCAATTTTTTCATATAGTCCAGCATAATTATCAATAGTACATTTTATGATTTCAAATATATTATTAAAGTCATAATTGATTTTTTCTTCAAAATCTTTTGAAATAAGTTGTCTTGCTTTTGCAATGTTTAGTGCAAGTGTAGCAAGAACGGCAACTTGAGTAGTATATCCTTTTGTCGTAGCAACTGCAATTTCAGGGCCGGCATATGTATATATCACACTATCTGCTTCTCTTGAAATAGTTGAGCCCACTGCATTTACAATTGCAAGTGTATATGCACCTTTTTTTCTAGCAATTCTAAGAGCTGCTAGTGTATCAGCAGTTTCTCCTGATTGTGATATTATTATTACTAATGTATTTTCTGTAAGTAATTGATTTTTATATCTATATTCAGATGCAACATCAACAGTAACGGGAATGTTTGCATAAGTTTCCATTAAATGTTTTCCAACAAGACCTGCGTGCATTGCACTACCGCAGGCAACAATATGAATATTAGTATATTTTGATAAATTAATATCTAAATCATAATTGTTATTTTTGTTATATGTTTCAAATAATTTTTGTAAGACTTCAGGTTGTTCATTTATTTCTTTTAACATAAAATGTTCATAACCATTTTTTTGGTATTCGTCACAACTCCAGGTTGCTGTAGAAATTTCCTTTGATATTTTGTTACAGTCTTTATCAAAAATTTCAATTGAGTCTTTAGTTATCTTACAAAACTCACCGTATTCTATAAGAATATATTTATTTGTATAGTTTAAGATAGCAGAAACATCTGATGATACAAAATTTTCATTTTGTTTTCCAACTCCAAGTATAAGTGGACTATCTTTTCTTGTCGCATATATTGTAGATGGTTCATCATCAAAAATTATTGCAAAAGCATATGAACCTCTAAAATCATTACATGCAGATATTATGCATTTTATCTTATCTTTTTGATTTTCATATATTTTATTTATATATGCACAAGCAACCTCTGTATCTGTTTGTGATTTAAAAGAAACACCTTCTTTTATTAAATTTTCTCTTAACTCGCTATAGTTCTCTATAATACCATTATGAACTAAAGTAACGTTGCCACATTTATGTGGATGTGCATTTTCAGCACTAGGAACTCCATGCGTTGCCCATCTAGTATGACCAATTCCAGTATTTGATACAATATCTTTATCTTTTATTTTTTCTTCAAGATTAGATATTTTCCCGCTTGATTTAAATAAAGATATATTATTAGATATGTTTACTGCAATTCCTGCTGAATCATATCCTCTATATTCCAATCTTTTAAGTCCAGAAATAAGGACATCTTTTGCGTTATTTACGCCCGTATAACCAATTATTCCACACATTTTAATACCTCCATTTTTTAAATTCAAATTTTCAATGTACGTTTTCATCTATTGGTTACATGATTTTGTAGTAATATTGATTTTACTTTTTGTTCATGTATACGGTTCCAATATACCGTAGTAGCATCCGCTGATGTTCGATAACTACTAACCTCGTCAATATATATTGTTTAAAATTTTAAAAAATATATACCCATGCGCTAATTAATTTATTCTTTATTGTACACCTCCATAAGAAAAACTAATTTGGAATTATTATATTATATATAGTATTAAATGTCAAATAAAAATGTGAATTAAAACTGTGAATGTGGTACAGAAGTATCTTTTATAACGGTTATGCCAAGATATATAATTTGGTTATATGATATAAACAAAATGTTATATAGATAATGTTTTTGACCAATTGTTTCACAAATATTACAAAAAGATTTCAAAAATATAACATTTCACAATTAAATTTTAAAAAAAATAACATAAATTGTTGAAAATTGAGTTAATATATATTAGAATATATATGGTATTTTATAAATATAAAAAATATATATAAATTATTTATACGGAGGATTATATTATGAAAAAAGAAAATGAAAAAAAATTAAAAGAACCAAAAAAAGAAAAAGAAGTTAAAACATCTAGTAGAGCAAAAGAACAAAAAAACGTAACATCTGAGAAACGAGGAGACAGAAGTAAGTACAAAAAAGAAAGAATAATATCACTTATAGTAATACTAGCTATTATATTACTAGTTTCATATTTTGTTATATCAGGCAAACTAAGCGGTGACAAAACTGTTTCTAATAACACTGATGAACAAAGTACAACAAATCAAAATAAAAGTATAACAGAAGAGAAAAAAGTTGGTGACTTTGTAATAAGTAACTCTGAGATTTCAGCAAGTAGCGATTTTTCAAGTCTAATTGCAAAAATAAAAAATAACGGAAAAGCTGTAGAAGATTTACAATTAAGTGTTAAATTTTATGATAAAGATAAAAACGTTGTTTATGAAGGAATAATGAGTGCTGGAAATTTAGATGAAGGCATGGAATCAGAAATATCAATAGGACTTTCTATGGACTTATCAAATATAACTGATGTTGAATATGGAATAATGGAATAAAGGATTAAAAGAATAAATTATTTAGTATGTTTGTTAATTTTAAATTAGCATAATTACAATTAAAATATGTTGTTTATATGGAGGAAAAGATGGTAAAGAAGAAAAAGGCGATTTCACTTATAGTTTTAGCAATAATAATTGTAGTAATGATAATATTAGCTAGTGCTATTATTGTTAGTTTAAATTTAGTAGATCCTATTAATGGTGCAAATAAAACTACATTTTTAAGTGATGTTGATAATTTCAAAAATGAGCTTGAACAATATAAAACGGACAAGTATGTAAAAGAAAATAGAAATTTTGATTCAAAATTGCTATATGCTGATGAAAATAGTGTAACATATAATGGACAAGTTGATACTAGTAAGACAATAGAAGATATTATACCTTCACTTGCAAAGGCAGATAAATATGATGGACAGTTTTATGTAGAAGAAGGTATACTAAACTATAAAGGTTCAAACTCTGATTGGGCAAAAGAATCAGGACTAGATAAAGAAGAGCAAGCACCAGAGATAACTATGGCAACTACGACTCTTTTACCAGTAAAATCCGGAGTAGATGCAAAATATATAGTAAGGGTAACATCAACAAAATTAATAAAAACATTTGATATTTTAAATAATTTGGAATTAATAAAAGAAGATGGTAGTAGTGTAGACACTCAACCAAATATGATACTAGGAGCAATAACAGGAACAGAATATGAAAAAGAAGTGACTGTAACAATAGCAACAAATAGTATAACGGATGGAAGTTATAAACTAAAAATAAAAGAAGGTGCGGTAAAAAATTCTGCAGATTTAGAAAGTGCAGAAACTGTTTCTAATGATTCATTTGAAATAGATAATATAGCACCATCACCGATCACATTTGCAACAAATCCAGAAGATTTAAGTAAATGGATAAATAAAGATGTAACGATAACAGTAAATTATTCAGGAGAAGACAAGACATCAAAACAATATAGCAAAGATACAACAAACTGGACAACATATAACTTACCTATTGTAATAACAGAAAATAGTACATTGTATGCAAGAGAAATAGATCAAGCAGAGAATGTAGGAACAGCACAGATAACAATAGGGAATATAGATAAGGTATTACCAAATGAATCCAATATAACATTCTCATCAAGAAGAATGTATTCAGGTGGAAGTATAACAGCAACAGTAAAACAAAGTGATGCATTAAGTGGAGTAGAAATAGGAAAATGTAAATATGTATTTAATACAACAGCAAGTGCAATAGGAACAGATGATAGTAAATATACAGGAGGAACATTTACAAATGTAGAACAAAGTATAACACTTACAGGAACAAGTGAAACATCAACAAATTACTATTTACATGTATTAACATATGATAAAGCAGGAAACAAGAAAGAGACAATATCGCAATCAGTAACAGTATTAAAGACATATACAGTAGAGTATGATGCAAATGAAGGAAGTGGAGCACCAAGCTCACAAATAAAAGTGTATGGAGAGACATTAAAGTTAAGTACAGTAGTGCCAACAAGACAATATCATGAATTTAAAGGATGGGCAACAACAGCAAATGCAACAAGTGCGACATATCAACCAGGAGCAGATTATATAACAAATGCAGGAATTAAGTTATATGCTGTATGGAGAGATAATACAAAACCAACAATAACATTAACACCAAATAGTGGAAGTGCAGCAAAAACAAGAGATATAACAATAACAATAGCTGATTTAGGTACATCAGGGCTTTCAAGCAGTAATGTATATGAATATTATGTATCAACAAGTAAGACAACACAAACAGGAGGAAGTTGGCAAAAATATGAAAGTGGAAAGAAAGTAACAATAGGAAGTGGACTAACAGGAACATATTATGTACATATAAAAGCAGTAAAGGATAATGCTGGAAATGATAGTGGAGCATATGTAAGTGAAGCATTTGTGTTTGATAATACAGCACCAAGTTTAACAATAACATCAGACCCAAGCACATCACCAAGTAATGCAAGTAGTATAACATATACATTTACATTTAGTGAAGATGTAAGTGGGTTTGAAACAGGAGATATAACAGTAACAAATGGAACAAAAGGAACGTTTACAAAAGTAAGTAATAGCAAGTATACATTAGTAGTAACAACAACAAGTGGACAAAATAACACGCAAAAGGTAGAAGTAAAAGCAGGAGTCGCACAAGATATTGCAGGAAATGGAAATACATCAAAAAGTCTTGAGAAAGTAATAGATAGATTAGAGCCAAGTTTAACAATAACATCAGACCCAAGCACATCACCAAGTAATGCAAGTAGCATAACATATACATTTACATTTAGTGAAGATGTAAGTGGGTTTGAAACAGGAGATATAACAGTAACAAATGGAACAAAAGGAACATTTACAAAAGTAAGTAATAGCAAGTATACATTAGTAGTAACAACAGTAAGTGGACAAAATAACACACAAAAAGTAGAAGTAAAAGCAGGAGTTGCACAAGATAGTGCAGGAAATGGAAATACATCAAAAAGTCTTGAAAAAGTAATAGATAGAGTAGAACCAACAGTAACAATAGGAACACCAAAAGATTCAAATAATGATCAAGCAATAAAAAATGGAGCAACAGCAACATATGCAATAACACTTAGTGAAAGTTTAACATTTGACACAAGTAAGGTTACATTAAGTGGAACAGGAGCAACTGGGTGTACAGTTTCAGTAACTGGAAGTGGAACAAATTATACAGCAACAGTTAAAGGTGGAAGTGGAAATGGAAGTGTAACTTTAACAGTAGCTTCAGGAGCAATAAAAGATAGTGCAGGCAATCCAAATGTAGCAGTATCTAATAGTCAGCTTATAGTAGACAATACATTACCAACAGTAGGAACTGCAACATTTAAAAAAGCAGATGGAACTACGTATACACCAGGAACATGGACAAATCAAAATGTTACAGCAACAATGTCAAATGGCTCTGATGAACTAAGTGGACATAAATCAACTACAATAAGTACAACAAGTATAACAACAGAAGGAACTACAACTGTTAAAATAACAACAACCGATAAAGCAGAAAATGTTGCAACAAGAACATATCAAGTAAAAATAGATAAAAGTGCACCTAAGATTACATCAGCAGAAATAAAGAATATTACAACAACAGGTTATGATGTTTATCTATATGGAGTAACAGATGCATCTGGAGTAGATAGGATACAATTTCCTACATGGACAACCAATAATGGACAAGATGATATCCAATCATCTTGGTCAACAAACACATCTGCAAAAGGTGTAGATCAAGGTAATGGTACATGGTACTATAGGGTAAATGTAACAGATCATAAAAACGAATATGGAGAATATAACACACATGTATATACATATGATAATTTAGGAAATAGTGTTTGTATATATACAAATAAGGCAAATGTACCAGGAGTAAATATAGAGTATAGAAGTAATCTAATAACAAATGGTGTTTTTTCAAATGGAAGTAATGGATGGAATTTAAGGTCGTTTGGAACAGTGGATTCAAGTATTAAGTATAATGGGAATAATAGCGTAAGAATAACATCTAATTCTAATGGATATGATGGAATAAAAACATTATATAATGTAGACTATAAACCAAATACTACATATAGAATAACTGTAAAAGCATATAGAGATAGTAGTTCTACATATGGTGACTTAAATAGAGATTTAAGAGTATATTTACCAGAATATAAATCTGATGGAACACTAATATCATATAATCATAATATAACAATAAATCAATCAAATTTAGGAAATAAACAATGGAAGGAATTTACAACAGAATTTACAACAAATGCTAGCGGTTCAAGATTCGGTACACTGTATATAGACTATAATGCAACATCAGGAAATACAAACATATGGATATCTGATATAAAAGTAGAAGAAGTACAAAAATCAGTAAAAGGATATAATTCAACTTTAGGCACATTACCTACAGTATCAAGAACAGGATATAACTTTGGAGGATGGTATACTGAAGAAAATGGAAGCGGAACAAAAATAGAAACAACAACACGAGTAAGTTCAACTGATACTACATATTATGCAAAGTGGACAACAAATACATACACAGTAACATATAATGGAAATGGGTCCACAGGAGGAAGTACAGCAAGCAGTACACATACATATGATATAGCAAAAGCACTAACAAGTAATGGATATACAAGAGCATATACAGTAACATATAACCATAATTATACAGGAAGTACAAATACAACTAAAACAGCAACATATACATTTAAGAATTGGAACACAGTAGCAGGAGGAACAGGGACAAGTTATACAAATGGACAAAGTGTAAAAAATTTAACAAGTACAAATGGAGCAACAGTAACGTTATATGCACAGTGGAATAGTGCAAGTGTAAGCTATACACCAACAAGAACAGGATATACATTTGGAGGATGGTATAGTGATGCGGCATGTACAAACAAAGTAACTGATAACACATATACACCTACACAAAACATAACGTTATATGCAAAGTGGACAGCAAATACATACACAGTAA